>UQIQ01000018.1 GCA_900541185.1 uncultured Collinsella sp. | reverse complement strand
GCGGGGCCGCAGCTGGCCACATAGTCGTAGCCGCCCTCGCCGAGCAGCTCGGCTGCCGGGTCGGTGCAAAAACCGTGCGTGCCGAGCGTGCCATCATCGGTGCACACGTTAACCGTGGCGCCCAGCGCGCGGAACTCATCGACACCCACGGCCTTGGAAGCGGTGCCAAAGCCCAGGCAAACGTCGACATCCACGCCCTGCTCGACAAGCTTGCCGGCGAGGCAGAGCACGGGCGGAACGCCGATGCCGCCCGCCACGAGCAGCGCCTTCCTGGTGCCCTCGGGAACAAGCCAGCCGCGGCCGCCAGGGCCCAACAGGTTGGACTTGGAGCCGGGGGCCATCTGCGACAGACGACGGGTGTCGTCGCCCACGACGGCGTACCACAGCTCGACGGTACCGGCCTGGGCGTCGGCGCGATAGAAGCTCAGGGGCACGCGAAGCAGCGAGGACGCATCGCCGGGCACGGCGATGTTCACAAACTGACCGGGCTTGAGCGCACTTGCAAGCTTGGGGGCCGAGATGACGAGCGAGAAGATGCCGTCGGCGATCTCCTGGTTCGAGACGACCTCGAAGTCGTGCATGCGTGCAGTGGAAGGTGTGGGCATAGACGCTCCAATCCCCCATGCGATTGCATGGTCAAAACGAACAGAAAGCGCGGCACCGCAAGGGCACCGCGCACAAAAGCGATAAGGCTATGCTAGCAGATGCAGCCGTCGGCGAGCGTCTGCTTACCGCCGACAAACACATCGGTGGCACGACCGGTAAGCGTGCGGCCGGCAAAACCGGAGTTCTCGGCGCGCGACTCATAACCGTCCTCGCCGACCGTCCAGGTGGCAGAGGGGTCGAACACGGTCAGGTCGGCAACGGAGCCCGCCTTGACCTGAACCTGGTCGAGGCCCAGAATCTCACGCGGCTTGATGGCCATGAGCTCGACCATGCGGCCCACGCTCATCTTGCCCGTGTTGACCAGCTCGGTGAGTACGAGCGACAGCGAGGTCTCGAGGCCGATCATGCCAAAGGGCGCAAGCTCGAACTCGCGGGCCTTCTCCCACGGGGTGTGGGGAGCGTGATCGGTGACGATAGCGTCGACGGTGCCGTCGATGACGCCCTGACGGATGGCCTCGGCATCCTCCTCGGTACGCAGCGGCGGATTGACCTTGAGCGAGGTGTTGTAGGTCTCGTCCAGGTCGTTCTCGGTCAGGAACATGTGGTGCGGGGTGGCCTCGCAGGTAACCTGAACGCCAGCGGCCTTACCGGCACGCACGATCTCCAGGCCATGGGCGGTGGAGATGTGCTGGATGTGCAGCTTGGCACCGGTCAGCTTGGCGATCTCGATGTCGCGGGCGATCTGGAGCTCCTCGCCGGCAGCCGGCCAACCCTCGAGGGCCAGACGGGTCGAGACCTTGCCCTCGTTGATCTGGCCGTGGCCGACCAGGTCCTCGTCCTGGCAGTGGCTCATGAAGACCTTGCCGAACATCTTGCCGTAGTCCATGCAGCGACGGAGCATGCCCGCGCCCTGCACGCCGCGACCGTCATCGGTGAAGGCGACGGCGCCGTGGGCGACCATATCGCCCATCTCGGACATGGCCTCGCCCTTAAGACCGCGGGTCATGGCGCCCGACGGATAGACGCGGCAGTGGCCGACCTCGGCAGCGCGGGACTTGACGAACTCCACGACAGTGCCGTTATCGGTTACGGGATCGGTGTTGGGCATGGCGCACACGCCGGTAAAGCCGCCCTTGGCAGCTGCGCGGGTACCGCTCTCGATGTCCTCTTTGACCTCGTAGCCGGGCTCGCGAAGGTGAACGTGCATATCCACCAGGCCAGGGACGAGGTACTTGCCGGAAAGGTCGCGGACCTCGGCTCCCTCGACGGCGAGATTCTCGCCGACCTCGGCGATCTTATCGCCGTCAATCAGGACGTCAACGACACCGTCAAGCTCGACGGACGGGTCGACGACGTGGGCATTCTTAAGAAGCAAGGCCATTATCGGCACCTCCAAGCAGCAGATACAGGATAGCCATACGCACGCAGATACCGGCGTAGACCTGCTCCAGGATGACGGAGCGTTGCGGGTGGTCGGCCATATAGGAGTCGAACTCGACGCCGCGGTTGATGGGACCCGGGTGGCAGATGATCGCATCGGGCTTCATGAGCTTCTCGCGGTCCTTGGTCAGGCCGAAGAGCCTGTGGTACTCACGAATGGTCGGGAACGGGGCACCCTCGAGGCGCTCCTGCTGCACGCGCAGCATGTAGACGACGTCCAGCTCGGGCAGGACGGAATCGAGGTCGCTCGTCACGTGGTCGCAGCCCAGAACCTCGGGCGCCGGCGGCAGCAGCGTGCCGGGGGCGACGGCGTAGGTCTCGCAGCCCATGATCTTAAGGGCGGGGATCAGCGAGCCGCAGACGCGGGAGTGCGCGATATCGCCGACGACAGCGACCTTCAGACCGTGGAAGTCACCCTTGTGCTCCCAGATGGTGTACAGGTCGAGCAGGGCCTGCGTGGGATGGTTGTGCTTGCCGTCACCGGCGCAGATGACGCTCGCGGGCGAGTTCTGCGTGACGATGTAGGGAGCGCCGGCGTGCTTATCACGCACGACGATACAGTCGATCTTATAGGCGTTGAGGGTCTCGACGGTGTCGACAAGGCTCTCGCCCTTGACCGTGGAGGTCGAGGAGCCGCCAAAGTTAAGGCTGTCGGCCGAAAGACGCTTCTCGGCGAGCTCGAAGGAGCTGCGGGTGCGCGTCGAGGGCTCGTTGAACATGTTGACGATGGTCTTGCCCTTGAGCGTGGGGACCTTCTTGATAGCACGCTCGTTGACCTCGGAGAACGCCTTGGCGGTCTCGAGGATGAGCTTGATGTCCTCTTCGGAGTACTCGGTAATGTCGATCAGGTGCTTATGGTTGAACGCCACGGTACTACTCACCTCCCAGCGGCGCGGAGCCCACGTGGGAACCCGGCGCGACGTCGTTAATCTCGACGGCGGTGTGGCCGTCAACTTCCTTCATATATAGGTACACGTTCTCCTCATGCGACGAGGGAACGTTCTTGCCGACAAAGTCCGGCGAGATGGGGAGCTCGCGGTGGCCGCGGTCAACGAGGACTGCCAGCTCAATGCGGCTCGGACGGCCCAGGTCCATGACGGCGTCGAGAGCGGCGCGGATGGTACGACCCGTGTACAGGATGTCGTCCACCAGCACGACACGCTTGCCGTCGACGCTAAAGGGAATGTTGGTGGCGTGGATCGCGGGAGCGAAATTGGTAGCGTAGTCATCGCGGTAGAAGCTGATGTCGAGGCTGCCGAGCGGAACGTCGACGCCCTCGATCTCCTTGATCTCCTCGGCGAGCTTCTTTGCCAGAAGGTCGCCGCGCGTGACGATGCCGACCAGAGCGAGGTCTTCACAGCCCTCGTTGCGCTCGAGAATCTCGTGCGCGATGCGGGTCATCGCTCGATTGACGGCGGTCTCGTCCATGATGACCGCCTTGGGGGAAGTCGTGCCCATCGATCTCCTTCCTCACATGTCTTGACTGCTGACACAGTCAAAAAAATAGATGCCCGACCGCTTAAAGCGGACCAGACACCCACAGGAAGGACTGCTCTTTGGCAGATATGTAATTCCATGTGGGTATCTCGTACCCCTTTAATGGTCAAGGGATAGTGTAGCCAACCTCGAGCTTAATTGCGAGCATAAATACCCGAGCATAAATACAGAGCAATCCGTAAACGGAGCCCAATGCTCAATAAACCTATATATATTTGTGGGACAAGCTTGAAAACGTACGCACGAGCTGGCATAATCCCCTCTGCTGCACGCAAATCGGATCTACGTCCAGGGCCGTGGCGTGGGCACTATCGCCAAAAGAGGAATATCTCTGTGTAGATTACGCACAGGGAGCTGCTTCTGTGCTATAGTTCAGGCTTGTTTGTTAACGCGACATGTTCGTTTGTCGCCCAAGGAGGGTCAGTTATGTCCAAAGTTTGCGAAGTTTGCGGTAAGCACCCCGTTGCCGGTCGCTCCATCAGCCACTCTCACCGCGTCACCAACCGTAAGTTCCGCCCCAACATCCAGCGCGTCTACGTCGTCGTCGATGGTCACCGTCGCAAGATGAACGTTTGCTCCACCTGCCTCAAGTCTGGCAAGGTTGCGCGCTCCTAAATAAGGTCTTACCAACAAGTACCTCGGACTCTCCGGGTCAAAGACCTCGCGTTCATATAGAACTTACCAAAGGCGCCCTCCCCTACGGAGGGCGCCTTTTTGCACTCATTGGGGACAGACTTACATGAGTGTTTTCACGCATTGGGGACAGACGTAACGCATGCCAGCAGCGGTTCGGCCCCTGCCTCACGCCGCCTCGTTCCAGCCCGCGGTGGCCTTGGTTACGCTTGTAGCGCCGATGCCGGTGATACGGGCAATTTGCTTGACCGTGAGATGTGCCCGCCTGAGCCTCAGCAGACAGGCATCGCGTTCGGGGCGTGGCAGGGCCTTGAGCAGCGAAGGATCTATGATCGGCAGAACTTCGCGCGCAACGGAAAGGGCCTCCTCATCGAAGATCCGCCGGCGTGGAAGAACCTCCATTGACCAGATGCGCCCGGCAACTTCCTCGAGATGCTCGCAATAGCAACGGGAGCCTCCGACAATATCGAGCATAGGGGCCGCGTCACAGATGTCAAAGGGATCATAGCCCAGCTGATATGCCTTGTAGCTTGACCAGCGGTACGCCTCGAGTGAGTCGAGCGCACCTTTCACGGGATTGAGATGAATATAGTCGAGCAGCTGCACCGCCTGTGTGTCCGACTCAACCGCGACCCGCGAATAGCGATTATCAAACAAATGCCCCGTTCTCCCCGTTTTCCCATTGAAATACTTAGCATATGCCGTCAGCGCACATTGCATTGCCTTTGAAAGGTTGTCAAATGGGTCATCAACCATCAAATGGAAGTGGTTATCCATAAGGCACCAAGCCAACACCGCCACCTCATGGCGTGCAAACCTGTCCGAAATATCTGACAAGAAACGATAGCGGTCGGAGTCATCTTCAAAAATAATCTGTTTGGAGTTGCCGCGGTCAAAGACGTGGTAATAGCCGGTGATCGAAACGGCGCGGGCGCATCGGGGCATAAATCTCTCCTTTCAAAACTGAACAGGCAACACCTAAAAGGAGAGAAGGAACGCGAAATGCTGAGCCTGTGATCTATTTATATCCAATGAGCGGCAAAAACAGGCCAAGAACGGCAAAATGACAAATCGATGTCTGTCCCAAATGAGTGAAAGCACTCATGCAAGTCTGTCCCCAATGAGTGGGGCGATGCAGGGGCCAAGTTTTAGTTGAATCGTTTCATTTAGTTGAAGCGTTTTAGTGTGCCTTTTAAAGGAATCTTACCGTTCACCGAATTTTTTCTTGCTATCATGCAAGGCGTAGGGTAAATCTCCGATCGCAAGGAGACACAAATGGTGAAAAAGTCACCGGAAAACACTACTCCCGCAATTGTGGACAACGTAGAGGCGCTTGAGGCTAAGCTCGCTCAGATGCGAGAGGCCCAGGCGCTTTTTGCTACGTACACGCAGGAGCAGGTCGACAAGATCTTCTATGAAGCCGCCATGGCCGCCAACAAGGCTCGTATCCCGTTGGCGAAGATGGCCATCGAGGAGACCGGCCGCGGCGTTCTTGAGGACAAGGTCATCAAGAACCACTACGCCGCAGAGTACATCTACAACGCTTACAAGAACACCAAGACCTGTGGCGTTCTGGAGCGCGACGAGGCTTACGGCATCACCAAGATCGCCGAGCCCATCGGCATCGTGGGCGCCGTCATCCCGACGACCAACCCCACCTCCACCGCGATCTTCAAGACGCTGATCAGCCTGAAGACCCGCAACGCCATCATCATCTCCCCGCACCCGGCAGCCGCCAAGTGCACCATCGCCGCCGCCAAGCTCGTGCTTGACGCCGCCGTCAAGGCCGGCGCCCCCGAGGGCATCATCGGCTGGGTCGATGTCCCCTCCATCGAGCTGACCAACATGGTCATGCGCGACGTCGACATCATCCTCGCCACCGGTGGCCCGGGCATGGTCAAGGCCGCTTACTCCTCGGGCAAGCCCGCCCTGGGCGTTGGCGCCGGTAACACCCCGGTCGTCATCGACGACACCGCCGACGTGCTGCTCGCCGTCAACTCCATCATCCACTCCAAGACCTTCGATAACGGCATGATCTGCGCTTCCGAGCAGTCCGTGACCGTCATCGACAGCATCTATGACCAGGTTAAGGCCGAGTTCCAGAAGCGCGGCTGCTACTTCGTCAAGCAGGGTGCCGAGATGGAGGCCCTGCGTGCCGCCATGTTCAAGAACGGCGCCCTGGATCACCGCATCCCCGGCATGGCCGCTGCCAAGATCGCCGAGCTCGCCGGCATCGAGGTTCCCGCCAAGACCAAGATCCTGATCGCTGAGGTCACCTCCACCGACCCCGCCAAGGAGGAGTTCTCCCACGAGAAGCTCTCCCCGGTCCTGGCCATGTACCACGCCAAGGACTTCCAGGAAGCCGTCGACAAGGCCGAGCACCTGGTGCTCGCCGGTGGCCCGGGCCACACCGCCTCTCTGTACGTGCACCCCGCCCAGGCCGAGAAGATCAGCCTGTTCGAGCACGTCATGAAGGCCTGCCGTATCGTCATCAACACCCCGTCCTCGCACGGCGGCATCGGTGACCTGTACAACTTTGGCATGAAGCCGTCTCTGACCCTGGGCTGCGGCTCCTGGGGCGGCAACTCCGTCTCCGAGAACGTTGGGGTGAAGCACTTGATCAACGTTAAGACTGTGGCCGAGCGCCGTGAGAACATGCTGTGGTTCCGCGCTCCCGAGAAGGTCTACTTCAAGAAGGGTTCCACGCCCGTCGCCCTCGACGAGCTTGGCAACGTCATGGGCAAGAAGCGCGCCTTCATCGTCACCGACCAGTTCCTCTTCAAGAATGGCAACACCCGCGCCATCGAGGCCAAGCTCGACGAGATGGGCATCGCCCACGACTGCTTCTACGACGTCGAGCCCGATCCGTCGCTGCAGTGCGCACGTCGCGGCGCCAAGCAGATGGCTCTCTTTGAGCCGGACGTCATCATCGCCGTCGGCGGTGGCTCCGCTATGGACGCCGGCAAGATCATGTGGATGATGTACGAGCACCCCGAGTGCAAGTTTGAGGACATGGCCATGGACTTCATGGACATCCGCAAGCGTATTTTCACCTTCCCCGAGATGGGCAAGAAGGCCTACTTCGTCGCCGTCCCGACCTCCTCGGGTACCGGATCCGAGTGCACGCCGTTCGCCATCATCACCGACAAGGAGACCGGCATCAAGTGGCCGCTCGCCGACTACGCGCTGCTCCCCAACATGGCTATCGTCGACGCCGACAACTGCATGACCGCCCCGCGCGGCCTGACCGCTGCCTCCGGCATCGACGTCATGACCCACGCCATCGAGTCCTACGTCTCCATCATGGCTTCCGACTACACCAAGGGCCTCTCCGAGCGCGCTGCCAAGCTCGTCTTTGAGAACCTGCCCTCCAGCTTCACGAACGGCGCCAAGGACCCGCACGCCCGCGAGGAGATGCACAACGCCTCCTGCATGGCCGGTATGGCCTTCGCCAACGCCTTCCTGGGCCTCAACCACTCCATGGCTCACAAGCTCGGCGCTTTCCATCACCTGCCCCACGGCATCGCTAACGCCGTCATCCTGACCCGCGTCATGCGCTACAACGCCGCCGAGGCTCCCGTCAAGATGGGTACCTTCTCCCAGTATCCTTACCCCAACGCGCTGCACAACTACGCCGAGATGGCCAAGTACTGCGGCATCGAGGGCAAGGACGACAAGGAGGCCTTCGAGAACTTCATCACGAAGCTCGAGGAGCTCAAGGACTTCATCGGTGTCAAGAAGACCATCGCCGACTACGGTGTTGACGAGCAGTACTTCCTCGACACCCTCGACGAGATGACCGAGCAGGCATTCAACGACCAGTGCACCGGCGCCAACCCGCGCTACCCGCTCATGAGCGAGATCAAGGAGCTCTACCTGGACGCCTACTACGGCCGCGAGCCCCAGGACTACGCCGTCTGCTAGTTTTTAGCACGGTTTTTTGCGGCGGGGGTGCACGGGTGTTTCACACACCCCCGCCGTCGCTTCTATCGCATCGTTGAAAGGATGCAACCATGCTGCTACCCGATTCCAAGACCGAGCTCGTCCGCCGTGGCAACAAGGTCGTTTACGACCTGGGCGACAAGATCGTCAAGGTCTTTAACGAGACCAAGCCTGTCTCCGACGTGTTCAACGAGGCTTTGAATCTTGCCCGCATCAATGAGTGCGGCATCCGCAGCCCCAAGGCTCTCGAGGTTTCCCAGCTCGAGAACGCCAACGGCTGGGCGCTCGTGACCGAGAAGGTTCCGGGCACCACCCTTGCCGAGAAGATGACTGCCGAGCCCCAGCGCTTTGGTGAGTACCTCGAGATGTTCGTCGACCTCCAGATCGAGATCCACGGCTACACCTCCCCGCTGCTCAACCGTCAGCGCGACAAGTTCGCCCGCATGATCGACAGCCTTGATCAGCTCAATGCCACCACGCGCTACAACCTTCAGGAGCGTCTGGACGGCATGACCAAGGAGTTCAAGGTCTGCCACGGCGACTTCAACCCCTCCAACGTCATCGTCGGTGACGACGGCCAGCTCTATGTGTGCGACTGGGCACACGCCACCCAGGGCTCCCCTGCTGCCGACGTTGCCACCACCTACCTGCTCTTCGCCCTCAACAGCAAGGATCAGGCTGAGGCCTACCTGGAGCTCTACTGCGACCGCGCCGACATGCCCATGCAGGTCGTGCGTCAGTGGACGAGCATCGTCGCCGCTTCCGAGCTCGCTCGTAAGCGCAACGTGAACGATGAGTTCCTGAAGAACTGGATCGACGTCGTCGATTATCAGTAATATCTGAGCGATTTATTTCGCATCGGAGGCACAATGGAAAACCCCGCAGCTCGCATGGGCTGTGGGGTTTTCCTTTTAGATATCGAGGATGCTACAAGATAATAGGACGGCCCCGCATCTCCCCGATTGGAGAAATGCGGGGCCGTCCCACATATCGAACTACAAGCGAAATCGTCGATTAACGGCGGGCTGCCTTAACAAGCTCGGCAACCTTGGCGACAACCTCGTCGATCGCCACGTCCTCACGCTCGCCCGTGGCACGGTCCTTGAGCTCCACTGTGCCATTCTTGAGGCCGCGCTTGCCCAGAACCACCTGATACGGGAAGCCCATAAGGTCGTTGTCGGCAAACTTAAAGCCGGGACGCTCGTCGCGGTCGTCGACGACGACCTCGATACCCTCGGCACACAGGCCATCAACGATCTGCTCGCAGACGGTAGCGCACTCCTCCTTCTTGGGATCGAGCGGAATCACCGCGACCTCGTACGGGGCAACGGAGACCGGCCAGACGATGCCATGCTCGTCGTTGTGCTGCTCCACGACGGCAGCAAGCGAGCGGGACACACCAACGCCGTAGCAACCCATGATGAGCGGCTTCTCCTTGCCGTCCTCATCCATAAAGGTGGCACCCATGGCCTCGGAATACTTGGTGCCCAGCTGGAAGACCTGAGAGACCTCGATGCCGCGGGCAGCGGAGAGCGGCTTGCCGCAGTGCGGGCAGGGGTCGCCGGCGACAACGGTGACCAGATCGGCCCACTCATCGACGGTAAAGTCGCGCTCGGGGCAGGCACCGGTAAAGTGATAATCGACCTCGTTGGCACCGCAGGCCCACTGCTTGGAATCGCGCAGGCTCTCGTCGCACACCAGACGGATGCCCTCGGGCAGGTTGACCGGTCCGATAAAGCCCTTGTGCAGGCCGTTCGCTTGAAGCTCCTCGTCGGTCATCATGCGGTAGCCCTTGCCAAAGACATGCTCGGCCTTGCAGTCATTGAGCTCGTGGTCGCCCGGGACAATGGCCACGACCGGCTTGCCCTCGGAGTCGATGAGTGCCAGCGACTTAAGCGTGCCGTTCTCGGGGAAGCCGAAGAACTTGGCAACGGCCTCGATGGTGCCCATACCCGGAGTCTCGACCTTGGTGAGCGTGCCATCGCCGGGGCCCTCGGTCACAACGACCTTGGTGCTTGCAGCCTCGTCATCGGCAGCAAAACCGCAATCGTCGCAGTAGACGAGCGAAGCCTCGCCGGCGTCGGCAAGAGCCATGTACTCGACGGAAGTGTCGCCGCCGATCTCGCCGGAGTCGGCGACAACGGGCAGAGCCTTGATGTAGCAGCGCTCGCAGATGTTAGCGTAGGCCTGCTTCATCTTGTCGTACTCCTCCTGCAGGCTCTCTTGCGTGGCGGAGAAGCTGTAGGCGTCCTTCATGATGAACTCGCGACCGCGCATCAGGCCAAAGCGGGGACGGAACTCGTCGCGGAACTTGTCCTGAATGTGGTACAGGTTGACGGGCAGCTGTTTGTAGGAGCGCAGCTCATTGCGCACCAGGGCCGTGACGGTCTCCTCGTGGGTGGGACCCAGGACGAACTCGCGACCATGACGGTCGTCAAAGCGCACAAGCTCCTTGCCATAGGCGTCGATGCGGCCGGACTCACGCCACAACTCGGCATCGACCATGATAGGCATCATAAGCTCCTGGGCGCCAGCAGCGTCCATCTCGTCGCGCACGATGTTCTCGATCTTGCTAATCGAGCGCCAAGCAAGCGGCAGGTAGGAATATAGACCGGCGGCCTCCTTGCGGATCATGCCGGCACGGAGCAGCAGACGGTGGCTGGCGAGCTCAGCGTCCGCCGGATCCTCTTTAAGCGTCGGCGCATAAAGCTTAGACATATACATTGCTCGGGTCATTTATTTCTCCTCAATAAGCTTGTCGACCTCGGCCATAAGCGCGTCGACAATTTGGTTCTCAGCTACTTTACCAATGATCTGGCCATGCGAAAAGAGCAAGGCCTGACCACGTCCGCAAGCAACGCCCAGATCGGCATCAGAAGCCTCGCCGGGGCCATTAACGGCACATCCCATCACAGCGATCGAAAGCGGCGCGGAGTAGTTCTTAAGCCGCTCGGTAACCTCCTCGGCAATGGGAATAAGGTTAACCTGGCAGCGGGCGCATGTGGGGCACGAGACAATCTCGGGGCCACGGCGACGCAGGCCCAACGACTGCAGAATACCCCAGGCAACCGGCGGCTCCTCAACCGGATCGGCTGTGAGCGACACACGCATGGTGTCGCCAATGCCTTCGGAAAGCAAGATACCCAAGCCTACAGAGCTCTTGATGGTGCCCTGGAGCTTGGTCCCCGCCTCCGTCACGCCCAGGTGAAGCGGAACGTGGGGAATCTCACGCGACAGGGCTCGATAGGTATCAAGCGTCGTTTGCACGCTATGGGCCTTGGCCGAAAGCACAATGTTCGTAAAACCACGGTCCTCAAAGTGCTTGACGAAGCGCTCGCTCGACATCACGAGCTTTTCGGGCTGCGTGAGGTCGTCGCGCTCGGCGATATCCTGCTCGAGCGAACCGGCATTGACGCCGATACGAATCGCGCACCCAGCGGCGCCCGCGGCATCGATCACGGCATCGACCTTAGCCCAATCGCCGATATTGCCGGGATTGATGCGAAGCTTGGCGGCACCAGCCTCGACGGCGCCGATGGCGAGCTTATGGTTAAAGTGAATATCGGCGACGATCGGCACCGGAGACTCGGCACAGATGGTGCGGAAACCCTCAAGCGCGGCCTCGGTGGGCACGCTCACACGCACGATATCGCAGCCAGCCTGCGCCAACGTGCACACTTGCGCAAGCGTTGCCTGGGCGTCAGCGGTATCGGTGCAGGTCATGGATTGGACCACCACCGGCGCGCCGCCACCGATCTGCACACCGCCCACATGCACGGGGCGCGTCAACTCGCGAGGCAAAGGATGGGATAAAGACAATCCAAACACTCCCCTACAGGATAAATCGAAGGACGTCGGAACGAAGCATATAGACAAACAGCAGCGCAAAGAGCGCGATGCCCACATAGCTCACGATCGTCTGGACCTTGAGCGGAAGCTCGCGGCCAGCAATCTTTTGAATGATCTCGATGACCAGCTTGCCGCCATCGAGTGGTGGGATGGGCAGCAGGTTCATAAAGCCAAGCGAGAACGAAATGAGGGCGGCAAACGAAAGGAACGTGGCAGGGCCGGCAGCAGCAGCCTGTGAGGACATAACGCTAATGCCCACGATCGAAGAAGACTGATCGAGAATCTCCATCGTATGCTGCGGCTGGAGCAGGCGCATCACGCCCTCCGCTGTCTGCACGACATAGGAGAACGAAAGGCGAGCCGACGTGATGGGGTCTAAACGAACCACCTGCGTAGAGGCATACACACCTAGGCGCTCGTCCTCTTTGAGCGCAACCGAGGTCGAATGCTGCTTGCCGTCGCGCTCATACTCAATGGCGATATCGTCCTTACCGGCGGTCTTGCCGATGGCATCGTAAACGTCCATCCAGGTAGAGCACGATACTCCGTCAACCGAAAGGATCGCGTCGCCGCCCTCGATACCCGCCTTGGCGGCAATAGACCCCTCGTCAACCTGACCGATCACGTTGGTATCCATCGGCACGGTGACACCCGCAATAGAGTAGATGCTCATAAGCAGCAAAAAGCCCGTCAGGATATTGACGAGAATGCCCGCGAGCAGCATAAAGGCGCGCTTGAGAAAGCCCTGGCCAAGATAGGTGTGCGAACGCTCTTGTGCAAGGAACTCGGCCTCGCCGCACGGCAGCTCCCACACATCGCCCTCGGTAGTCGCATGCTCTCGATCGAAACGGCGGCCGTCAAAGGTGGTGTAACCCGCCGCATCTCGTGGCAGCGTCTGATACTTGGTGGGATAGTAGCTCGGCGAGGGCTTCTCCCCTTCCTCATACCAAGGCGCGATAGAGCCCCAACCCAAGAGCAAGGCGCATGCCTCGAGCACAACCTCCTCGGATAGCTCGAGCTCGGCGGCAAGGTCGGCCACGGTCACGCGACCATGACGATAGATAGCCGCGAGCACGCGATCGGCGCACGAGACGTCGGTCGGATCCATACCGCAGATGGCAGCGTAGCCACCCAGCAGCAGCGGGGTCACGCCAAACTTGGTTCCAATGCGACGTGACGTGTGCTGGATGTCAAAGCGACACGGCAGGCCCAAAAAGAACTCGGTCACACGGACGCCGCAGGCACGCGCCGCCAAAAAGTGGCCACCCTCGTGCAAAAACACAAGGACGGAAAGCATCAGCAGGCCCCAAAAGACCGATGAGAGAACGCTCAGAACAGTATCCATAAAACGAAAAAGCAATCCTTATGGGTTAGGAACGGGTTGCGGCGAGCACCTGCGCAGCCTTTTCACGCGCCCATGCATCGATGTCGCGAAGCTGCTCAAACGAATCGACCGCCTGCATATCGTGGGCATCCATGCAGGATTCCACAATGCGATCGATATCGGTAAAGCTGCAGCCATCGTGCAGGAAGGCATCGACGGCGACCTCGTTGGCGGCATTGAGCACGCACGGCATGGTGCCACCCGTCTTGCCGGCACGTTCGGCCAGTGCCAGACAGCGGAAGGTATCCATGTCGGCAGCATCAAACGTGAGCTGCCCCAGCTCGCGGAAATCGATACGAGGCGCCGGGGTATCCCAACGCTCGGGATACGAGAACGCGAACTGGATGGGAATACGCATGTCGGAAGCACCGAGATGCGCCATCACGGAGCCGTCGGCGAACTCGACCATAGAGTGAATCTTGGACTGACGCTGCACGACCACGTTAATGAAATCGAGGTCGCAGTTAAACAGATGCATGGCCTCAATGCGCTCCAGGCCCTTGTTCATGAGGGTGGCGGAGTCGATGGTGATCTTGGCACCCATGGCCCACGTGGGATGTGCGAGGGCATCGGCACGCGTCACGCGATTGAGCTCGTCGCGGGTGCGGCCAAAGAACGGACCGCCCGAGCAGGTGAGCCAAATACAATGAGCCTCGCGTGGGTTCTCCCCCAGATAGCACTGGTAGATGGCGGAGTGCTCAGAGTCGACTGGAATAAGCTGGCCCG
This sequence comes from uncultured Collinsella sp., assembly GCA_900541185.1. GTDB lineage: Bacteria > Actinomycetota > Coriobacteriia > Coriobacteriales > Coriobacteriaceae > Collinsella. Next base: position 20,387 of record UQIQ01000018.1, on the reverse strand, counting down.
GTTGCGCCAACGGCATAAGCAAGTCGCCGCCGACGACGAGGGACTCCTTGTTGGCAAGGGCAAGACGCTTATTCGAGGTCAAGGCCACATGGCTCGCCTCGAGACCGGCGGCGCCCACAATAGCGACGAGCACGCAGTCGACATCGTCGCGACGCGCGAGCTCGCAAATCGCCTGCGCGCCAACGCCGAGCTTCGTTCCCTCGGGCAACTCCTGCAGCACGGCGTCATCGCCATGAGCGACATCGGCCACGGCAACCGCCGGAACCGAGAACTCGCGGGCAGCGGCAACGAGCTCGGAGGTACTGGAGTTAACGGACAGCGCCGTCACCTGCAGGCGATCGGCATGCTGACGGCACACATCGAGTGCCTGGGTGCCGATAGAGCCCGTACAACCCAGGATGGCAACACGGAGGCGTCCATCGGGGCCATACGTCGTCTGGAAGGACATTACAGCACGCCTCCGATCATCAGCATCAGCTGCGCGGTGATGCAACCGAAGATAAGCGAATCGCTACGGTCGAGCATGCCGCCATGGCCCGGGATAAGGTTGCCGGAATCCTTGACGCCCACGCCACGCTTGATACGCGACTCGATGAGGTCGCCGATAACGCCCAGGACGGACACGACCACGCCGCACAGCAGCGCATAGGGCAGGCTGAGCTTGTAGAAGTGCGTCGCCCACAGGATGAGCCAAATCAAAACCGAGCCCAGGATGCCGCCGACAAACCCCTCCCAGCTCTTTTTGGGAGAGATCTTGGGAACCATCTTGTGCTTACCGATACGGCTGCCCACGATGTAGGCAAACGAATCGGAGACCCAAAGGGACGCGCAAACGCCCACCGAAAGCAAGGCACCGGCAAAACCGGGCACGGCATCGCGCAGCAGCACGATAGCCGACAGCATAAAGCCAGTGTAGATGGGACCCATGAGCGTCACGGCCACATCAGAGATGCGGGTACGCGGCGACCAGACATACCAAATGCCCACAGCGAGCATCAGGGCAAAAAGCAGGGCATTCAGCAACATCGAATCGCCCAGCGCCGACAGCGGAAAGAGCACGGCGGCAGCGATGCCCATGCGCTCGTTAGCCATCTTGCCATCGAGCCTTGTCATACGGAAAAACTCATAGCAGCACAGACCGCTCATGACGGAAACAAAGATGGCAGTGGGCACGATACCCAAAACCAGACACAGGATAAAGACAACGGCGTAGACGATACCCGCGGCGGCACGGGTAATAAAGCCCGCCAGCCACGAACCGGTGCCGCTCTTCGCTGTAGGCGCTCCCGCAGCGGTAGCTTTGCGCGCAGGCGTCTTGGGAGCAGATGCCTTGGGACGATCGGACACGATTAAGCCTCCTCGGTCTTGCTCAGTCCACCAAACCTACGGTCACGGCCCTGATAGGCCAAAATGGCGTCGACAAGGCCCCAACGATCAAAGTCGGGCCAATAGGTATCGGTGACATAGAACTCGGAATAAGCCACCTGCCACAGCAGATAGTTCGAAAGGCGCAGCTCACCAGAGGTGCGAATCACAAGCTCAGGATCGGGAAGGCCGGCGGTATAGAGGTGGGAAGCCACCATGTCGTCATCAATTGCGGCAGGATCAATCTTACCGGCGGCAACGTCGAGCGCGATCTGACGGACAGCGCGGGTAATCTCGGCACGCGCGCCGTAGTTGACGGCAAGCGCCAGCGTCATACCGGTGTGATCGGCGCACTCGGCAAGACCGCGTTCAAAAACGTCGCGGGTCTTCTTGGGCAGCGCGGAAATATCACCCAAAAAGACAACGCGCACGTTTTCGCGCTTCAGAAGCGGCAACTCGTCGATGAACGTCTTGGCAAACAAGTGCATCAAGACGTTGACCTCATGCTGCGGGCGGTTCCAGTTTTCGGTAGAAAACGCATAGGCAGAAAGCACGTCGACGCCCAGGCGCACGCAGGCGGTAATGATCTCGCGCAGCGAGACGATACCCGCCTTGTGGCCCTCAGTGCGTGCAAGACCGCGCGACGTGGCCCAACGACCGTTGCCGTCCATGATGCACGAGATATGGTGCGGAATGTTATTGAGGTCAAGGTCGGAAAAACCGACGCCCGCAGGGGCGTCGGCAAAGTACTCGACCAGTTTATGCTCGTCGTATTGCACCTTAGATCTCCATGACCTCGGCTTCTTTTTCCTTCAAAAGCTCCTCGACCTTGGCGACATACTCATCGGTGTGCTTCTGGACCTTGGCCTGCTCGCGACGGACATCGTCCTCGGTGAGCTCCTCATCGCGCTCGAGCTTGTTGTTGAAGTCGCGACGGATGTTACGGATAGACACCTTGGCCTGCTCGGCGTACTCGCGGCACTCCTTGACGAGCTCGCGACGGCGCTCCTCAGTGGGAGCCGGGAACGGAAGACGAACGACGGTGCCATCGGAGTTGGGGGTAATACCCAGATCGGAAGCGCCGATAGCCTTGACGATAGCATTGATGAGTGCCTTGTCCCACGGCTCGATGAGCAGCATGTGGGCCTCGGGGGTCTTGACGGCGGCAACCTGCGTGACCGGCGTGGGAACACCGTAATAATCGACGGTGATGTCGGACAGAATGTTGGCATTGGCGCGGCCGGTACGAACCTTGGAGAAGTTATGCTTGAGGGACTCGAGCGACTTGTCCATATGGGCGGTGATGTTCTCTGCCATGCTTAATCCTCCTGATAGACGAGCGTGCCGACGGGCTCACCCGAAAGCGCGCGCTTGACGGTGTCCTCACCATCGATGTTGAGGACCAAAATCGGCATACGGTTGTCCTGGCACAGTGCCGTAGCCGTGGAATCCATAACCTGCAGACCGCGGACGAGAACCTCGTGATAGGTAATCTTGTCAAAACGGACGGCGTCGGCGCACTTGACGGGATCTTTGTCGTAGATGCCGTCAACCTTGGTGGCTTTAATCAGAATCTCGGCGCCGATCTCGCACGCACGAAGAGCCGCGGCGGTGTCGGTCGTAAAGTACGGATTGCCCGAACCGGCGGCAAAAATAACGACGTTGCCCTTGGAAAGGTGGTTGATGGCGCGACGGCGAATATAGGGCTCGCAGATCTCGTTCATCTGGATAGCGCTCATCACGCGGCAGGGAACATCGTTATGCTCGAAGGCATCCTGCAGGGCGAGCGCGTTCATAACGGTAGCCAGCATGCCCATGTAGTCGGCCTGAGCACGCTCCATGCCACCGGCAGCGCCGGCCATGCCGCGGAAAATATTGCCGCCGCCGACAACGACGCCGACCTCATGGCCAACGGCTAGCAGCTCCTTGACCTGCTTGGCAAGATGGTCGGTAACCTTGGGGTCGATGCCATATTGGCCGTCGCCCATCAGTGCTTCGCCGGAAAGCTTAAGAAGCACGCGTTTATATCGGATGTCGGACAAAGCGATCCTCCTTTAATTAGACTCTCAATATGATATCAAAGGCTCTGATAAGAGCCATGAAAAAGCAGGCTGTGAGTAAAACCCACAGCCTGCTCATTACCAGCTACAAAAGCTTATTTACTCGCCACGGACCAGACGGTCAAAGGCAACGACGGTAATGGTGTCGCTGAGCTCCTTGGAGACCTGCTCAGCGTACTTCTTGATGGTGAGGGAGCTGTCCTTGATGAACTCCTGCTCGGTGAGCACGGACTGCTTGTAGAACTTCTCCAGACGGCCGACAGCCATCTTCTCCTGAATAGCCTCGGGCTTGCCGGACTCGGCAGCCTGGGCCATGTAGATCTGCTTCTCGTGCTCGACGGTCTCGGCCGGAACCTGATCGCGGGTAGCGCAGATCGGGGCGACGGCGGCAACCTGAAGGGCAACGTCGTGAGCGAAGGTCTTGAAGGACTCAGCCTGAGCGGTCTCGGCCTTCTCGAAGGCGAACTCGACGAGGACGCCGATCTTACCACCCATGTGGATGTAAGAAGCGAGCGCGCCGTTCTCGGCCTTGCGGGCAGCGAAGCGGGAGATCTTCATGTTCTCGCCCATGATGTGAATCATCTCGGTGAGCTCGGAGGAAACGGTCTCCTCACCCATCGGCTTCTCGAGCAGAGCGTCGACGTCAGCAGGCTCGGTGGTAGCGACAACCTCAGCGACCTTGGAAGCAAAGCCAGTGAACTTGGCGTTGGAGCCAACGAAGTCGGTCTCGCAGGAGAGCTCGAGCAGAGCGCCGGTCTTGCCATCCTCGGAGACGAACGCGGCGACAGCGCCCTCGTTGGTCTCACGGCCAGCCTTCTTGGCAGCCTTGGCAAGGCCGTTCTTACGCAGAACGTCGACAGCGGCGTCCATGTCGCCGTCAGCCTCGACGAGAGCCTTCTTGCACTCCATCATCGGGGAGTCGGTCATCTCGCGGAGCTGCTTGACCATAGCGGCGGTAATCTGGGCCATTGTGGTTCCTTTCAAAGAGATGAAAAAGAATTAACTAAGACTGATTTACTCGGCCTTGGGCTCAGCGGCCATCTCGGCCTCGGAGACCTGCTCCTTGCCGGAGCCAGCGAGGCAGGCGTCAGCCATGAGCTCGCACATAAGGGTGACAGCGGAGATAGCGTCATCGTTGCAGGGGATGCCGTACTCGACCTCGTCGGGATCGGAGTTGGTGTCGATCAGAGCGACGACGGGGATGTTCAGGCGCTGGGCCTCCTTGATGGCGTTCTCCTCGCGCTTGGTGTCGATGACGAAGAGAGCCTGGGGCAGACCCTTCATGTCGCGGGCGCCACCGAGGTTGGTCTGGAGCTTGGTGAGCTCCTTGCCGAGAACAGCCTGCTCCTTCTTGGGCAGAACAGCCATGCGTCCGTCCTCGACCATGGCCTCGAGCTCCTCCATGCGGTTGATGCGGGAGCGGATGGTGACGAAGTTGGTCAGCATGCCGCCGAGCCAACGCTGGTTGATGTAAGGCATGTTGGCGCGCTCAGCAGCGTTCTTGACGGCCTCCTGAGCCTGCTTCTTGGTGCCGACGAACAGCACGTTGCCGCCCTTGGCGACGTTCTTGACGAAGGTGTAGGCCTGGTCGGCGTCGAGGATGGTCTGCTTGAGGTCGAGGATGTAGATGCCGTTGCGCTCACCGAAGATGAACGGCTTCATCTTGGGGTTCCAGCGACGGGTCTGGTGACCGAAGTGGCAGCCGGCCTCGAGCAGGGTGCGGATATTAATCTTGGTAGCCATGTTAAACCTCCTGTGGTTTGCCTCCGCGCGGGGTCATCCTCCAAAACCAACCCGGACATGTGCTACCAAAGCCCGGGCACCACGGTATGAAGTAGCCGCGCGTGCGTGATAAAAACATGTTGCCGTGAAGCAACTCGATGAATGATAGCAGGAATGCATCTTCCTGCCAACCCGCAATCAAAACCACACACCTGAGTGCGGCGCGGGACGTCCCAGCCACTATTCGCCGCGGGGATGGGCTTGAGCCACGGCACGTTTGAGCCGATCGGGCGTGAGATGCGTGTAGATCTGCGTCGTGGACAGGCTCGCATGACCTAGCAGCTCTTGAAGCGAGCGCAGGTCCGCACCGCCCTCGAGCAAATCGGTCGCAAAGGTATGGCGCATCGCATGCGGGGCAATGTCGGCCGGAATGCCGGCGAGCGTCGCCAGCGTATGGAACCGCCGCCTGAGCATGGCGGCACTCATGCGATTGCCGCGCGCCGATATAAGCAGCGGATGCGGCCCGGTAGCGGGGTCACGGCGCTTTGCCTGAGCGAGCAACTCCGGCCTCCCCTCCTCAATATAGAGACGCGTCGCCTCGAGTGCGCGACGATACAGAGGGACGATACGCTCCTTGCTCCCCTTGCCCCAAAGTCGCAGCGTTCGCTCGGACCAACCAATAGACTCCACGTTGAGCGCCGCGAGCTCCGAGATTCGCGCGCCGGAGGCATAGAGCAACTCAAGCATCGCCGCATCGCGCAGTCCCGCGGGCGTCGAGGTATCAGGCGTCTTGAGCAGCGCCTCAACCTGCTGGGTCGTAAGGACGCCCGGCAGGTCACGTGGCAGCTTGGGCGATGCGATCGCCGAGACCGCATCGCCCTCGACAATCCCCTCGGCAGCCATCCAGCGATAGAGAGATCGAATAGCCGACAGGTGCGCCGCAAGCGTTCGGGGAGCCACCTGCTCACGCGAAAGCTCGGCAAGATAGCGACGAATGGTGCGCACGTCGGCAGCGAAAGCATCAATATTCTCGCGCTCGCACCAGACAGCAAAGCGCTCTAGCCTCGAGCCATAGGCCGTCACCGTGTTGGGAGAAAGTCCCTCAACACGTGCGATATAGGCGATAAACGAGTCGACGGTGTCGTACAGGTCAAAGGCTATGACCGGTCGCCTCCAAACAAGTCGGAGCGCGTGGCCAAGTAGGCATCAAGGGCCTCGAGGGCGCGATCCGCATAAGCCTGATAGCGGTCGCGTTTGCTGCGGCGCTTACCATCCTCGAGTGGCGGCACCAGGCCAAAGTTGACATGCATAGGCTGATAGCCCACGGTGGCAGGATCGGTCGCATAGCCCACGAGCGCACCCAGGGCGCCCACACGCGGCAACTCGACGCCCGCGGCACCGATAGCCTCGGCATAGGTGTTGAGCGCCGCGAGCAGACCTGTCGCCACGGCTTCCATGTACCCCTCGGTGCCGGTGATCTGACCGGCCAGGCGCACGCCGGTACCGGGCACGGCAAAGGTGCTATCGAGCACGTGAGGGGCGTCGACAAAGGTATTGCGGTGCATGACACCGTAGCGGAAGAACTCAGCGTTCTCCAGGCCCGGCACCATATGGAAGACGCGCTTCTGCTCGCCAAAGGTCAAGTTGGTCTGGAAGCCCACCAGGTTATAGGCGGTCTTCTCCTTGTTCTCGGCACGCAGCTGAATCGCCGCCCAGGGGCGACGTCCGGTACGCGGGTCGGTGAGGCCGACGGGCTTCATGGCGCCAAAGCGAATGGCGTCCTTGCCGGTGCGCGCAACTTCCTCGGCAGGCTGGCAGGCTTGGAACAGATCGCCGCCCTCAAAGTCTTTGAGCACCACGCGGTCGGCCGTGGTAAGCGCCTCGATAAAGGCCTCGTACTCCTCCTTGTTGAGCGGAGCGTTGAGATAGTCGCCGCTCCCCTGCTCCTCGTAGCGCGACTGCGAGAACAGCACGTCCATATCGAGCGTGGAGGCATCGACGATCGGCGCCGCCGCATCAAAGAATGCCAGGGCATCGCCACCGACGAGCTTCATAACCTCTTCGCTCAGCGCCGGTGAACACAGCGGGCCCGCGGCAATGACCACGTGACCCTCGGGAATCTGTGTGACCTCACCGTGCACGACCTCGATATTGGGACGAGCGGCAACCTCGGCCTCGACAAGCTCGGAAAACTTGACGCGGTCGACCGCCAAGGCGCCACCGGCGGGAACAGCCGCGCGATGGGCGCAATCGAGCAGGACTGAACTCATGCGCTCAAGCTCGGCCTTCAGCAAACCAGCCGCGGAATCCGGACGGGTCGACTTAAACGAATTCGAGCAGACGAGCTCTGCCAGGTGATCGGTATGGTGAGCCGGGGAGCTCACCTGGGGGCGCATCTCGCACAGCTTTACGGCAAAACCGCGATCTGCCAGCTGGATCGCGCACTCCGAACCCGCCAGACCGCCACCGATAACTGTCACCTGATCGAACTGCATCTGCAAACACCTTTCTAATTGACACGTTTTCCATTGTGACCGAAGGGTGTCTGGGCGTGAAGGGCAAACTTGGAGGGCGCATACCTTCCATCCATCATGCGCTCGATAAGACCCTCGAGTTCAAGCGAACCCAAGAGTTTGAGTACGCCGACAGCATCGAGCGAGACGAGCGCCGCGATGTCGTCGACCTTGAGCGGAGAGGCGATGAGCGCATGCATCACGGTCTGCTGCGTTGGATCCAGGTCGGCAATGCCGGGAGCATCGGGGCGCGAGTAGCGCAGGGTTCCGTAGATGCGTGAGATAGCCATCTCGATAGATTCCTCGTCGACGATGCAGCAGGCACCGTTCGCAATGAGGTAATTCGTGCCACGCGACTCGGGCGATAGGATCGACCCCGGCACGGCAAGAAGTTCGCGCCCCAAATCCATAGCAGCCTCGGCTGTGGAAAACGTCCCAGAAGGCATACCCGCCTCGGATACAAAGAGGGCTTGCGACAGGGCCGCGATTACGCGATTGCGGCGCGGAAAGGCGAACTTGCGCGGACCCATGCCCCACGGAGAGATCGACACGACCGCGCCACCCGTATCAAGCGTGCGAGTAATAAGCCCCGCGCTCGAACGCGGGTAGACCACGTCGGCGCCCGTCCCCAGCACCACAACGTGTTTGCCGCCGGCGTTGACCGCAGCCCAACCCGAGGCCTGGTCACAACCGACCGCACCGCCCGAAACTACCGTCACTCCCGCCTCAACCGCCACCTTCGCCGCAAGCTCTGCCACGGCAAGACCATACGGCGAGGCCTTTCGCGCACCGATGATGGAGAGCGCGGGCGTCGAAAGCGCCTCGGGGTTGCCGCGCACATAGAGCGTCTGAGGTACATCAGAAAGCTCCAAAACGGTCTCGGGATACAACGCGTCACCTGGATGCAGCTCGAAGGTCCCCTCAGCCATCATTGGTCCCTCCTTCCCTGGTACATCGCCGCCTCGAGCACGTGGTCCTGCGTCACCTGCTCGCTCTCGGCGACATCTGCGATCGTGCGCGCAATGCGAACAAGGCGCACGATGCCACGCCCTGTGAGATGCGTGCGCTTCGACAGGCCGAGCACACACTTCTCCGCCGCATCATCGAGCTCAAAGGTCGAAACGACGCCGTCAATGGACCGTGTCTCGTCATCCTCGGCCTCGGCATCCGCATCGTCCATGCGGGATTCGCGCCAAGCGCGAAAGGCGCGACCACGCACAACGTAGTCACGTAACTCGGCCGACGACATGCCCTCCGCACCCTCGATAATCACTTGAGGGTCGGGACGGGTCACATCGATCATCATGTCGATACGGTCGGCCAAAGGACCGCGCAGTTTAGACCGATAGCGCTCGACCATCGCCGCCGAGCAGCGACACGGCACCTCGCGATCGCCCAAAAAGCCGCAGGGGCAGGGATTGCTCGCAGCCAGCAGCTGAAAGCGCGACGGGAAGGTAAAAGCCCCGTCGACGCGTACGATCCTCACGTAGCCGCGCTCGATGGGCTGACGCAGCGTCTGCAGCACGCCAGTGGGAAACTCGGCAAGCTCGTCCAAAAAGAGCACGCCGCCATGAGCAAGGCTGATCTCACCCGGGTGCACCGGGCGCCCGCCGCCGATAAGGCCTGCGGTCGAAATACTGTGGTGGGGACTGCGGAAGGGGCGGTGCCCCGCCAACAAGCCATCAATGTTCTCACCCAAAACCGAATGGATGCACAGTGCCTCCTGCTGATCCTCAACGGAAAGCTCGGGCAGGATGCCGGTCATACGGCGTGCGAGCATCGTCTTGCCCGATCCCGGAGACCCGATCATGAGCAAGCCGAGTTCTCCTGCCGCCGCAAGCGCCATGCCGCGTTTAGCGACTTCCTGCCCCAGCACGTCGGCATAGTCGAGCTCAGGCTCAAAGGTCGCTTCGACGCCCTCGGAATCCAAGTAGTGCCGCGCGGCATCGCCCATACCATGAGCAAGCTGAGACAAATGATCGATGAATCCGCAATCCACGCCCGCGAGTGGCACATGCTGGTCTGACCTGCCGGCGATAAAGGACAGCCCCAAATCACGCGCCAATAACTGAAACGCCACCTCGCCCTTGACAGGAAGCACCGTACCGTCCAAGCCAAGCTCACCAGCGATAAGACAACGATCGAGGTTGTCGCGGGGAATCTGCCCATCGGCCGCCAATACCGCGATGGCGATGGGCAGATCAAAGCCGCTACCGGTCTTGCGGATATCGCCGGGCGCCAGATTGACCGTAATGCCCGAGCGCGGGATCTCGAACCCGGCGGAGCGCATCGCGCAGCGAATACGACCGCGCGACTCCATCACCTCCATACTCGGTATGCCGAGCATCTGGATGCCCGGAACGCCGCCGGCAAGCGAGACCTCGACCGTGACGGGAATCGCCTCGACGCCGCGGATGCAGGCCGCGTGAACGGCAAACGTCTCGAACGCCATCACGACACCTGCCAATCGAACGCGTTGTACTGGTGCTCGATCTCGGCGATATGCCCGCCGCGAATGGTAACGCCCACGGCATCGAAGCGAATCGCCTTGAGCGGATAATGCTCCATGAGATAGCAACTTGCGATGCGGCGGTAGCGACGTTGCCTTTGGGCGTCCACGGCCTCCTCGGGAAAGACCCGCGTGCTGCAATCCAGCGCAACGCGTCTGGTCTTGACCTCGGCCATCACCACGACATCGTCGAGCTCATCGAGCAGCACCAGATCGGCCTCGCCCTCGGTGCAACGATAACCCTGTTCCAGCAAGGTGTAGCCGCGCTCGTTAAAGTAGTCGATGGTGATCAGCTCGCCCAGCATGCCCAGCTCGCGGGGACTGAGTCCCTTGATAAACTCGGGCGTCATCGCCCCGCAGTCGAGCTCGCCGTTTTCCCAACGCTCCTTGAGCCGCTGCGTCTTGCTCTTTTTGCTTGCGGCACTCATGGGGTCTCCTTTCCCGCACACTGCATTGCCCCGATGATGAGGGCACCTTTCATGCGGGTAAGTACCGGAAGCAAACCAAAAGCTGACCAAATGCCAACAAAAAACGGGCCGTACGCAACAATCACGTTGCACACGGCCCGCTACCAGCAGGTTTATAAAACGCCAGGGGTCCCTGTCTCCACAATTGACCTAGAAAAGGCGCTCAGTCTGCAGAAAGTTTCCGCAAAAGCTCACGCGGTGCAGCGGACAAAGTCCATGTTTGCGAATCGCCTCGATGTGCTCGGGGCTTGCGTAGCCCTTCGACTCGGCTAGATGATACTCGGGGTACTCGGCGTCGTACTCGACCATCATCTCGTCACGCGTGACCTTGGCCATGATGGACGCCGCGGCGATGCAGGCGATTTTGGCATCGCCCTTCACCACGTCGCGCTCGTTGGGAACGGCGCCCAAGGGGTTGCCATCCATGAGGACGCAGTCGGGTTCAAGTCCCGTATCGGCCACGGCGCCCGCAACGGCAGCGCGAATGGCGCGGGCCATGCCCATCTCATCGATATCCTTCGGCGCAATATGGCAAAAACCGATCGCCGTCGCCACCTCGGCAATCTTCACTGAGAGCAACTCTCGGCGCGCCGGCGTGAGCTTTTTGGAATCGTTGATACCCCAAACGTGCGGCTCCATAGGAAGACAGACGGCGCACACCGTCAAAGGACCGGCCACCGATCCGCGACCCACCTCGTCGACACCAACGACCACCCCATCGCCGCCAAGCTCATGCATAAGCTCGTACATGTCATTGACGCGCTCGCGCTCGGCAAGCTCTTTGGCATGGCGTTTGAGGGCGCGTTCACAAGCCTTGATCACCTGCTGGCGCGGGTCCTCGCGATAATGCTCCACGAGGGCGGGAATCTCCTCAAACGTAGCGCTCGCCAACTCACCGGCAACCTGCGATGCCGAAACCGAGCTCGTCATGTTGGCCATACCAGGCCCTCCTTGCATGCAAATCAGATAAAAAGAAGGGCCACCCGAAGGTGACCCTTGTGTCCAAACGAGTGGACAGACGCTGCGATCTTCTTAGCGCTTCTCGGGGATGCGAGCAGCCTTGCCCACCTTGTCGCGGAGGTAATACAGCTTGGCGCGACGGACGCGACCATGACGAACGACCTCGAGCTTGGCGATCTTGGGGCTGTGAAGCGGGAAGGTACGCTCAACACCGACACCGAAGGACATCTTGCGGACGGTGAAGGTCTCGCGGGCACCGGCGCCGGCCATGCGGATGACGTCGCCCTGGAAGACCTGGATGCGCTCGCGGTCGCCTTCCTTAATGCGGTAGTGAACCTTGACGTTGTCGGCGACGCGAACCTGAGGAATGTCCTCGCGGATCTGCTGACGCTCGATTGCGCGGATGTAATCCATGTGCAATTCCTTACTCTTCTAGAGGTGCCGTACCACCTTGGCCGGCACGTAGTTGAACAAACGTATTCGAGTATACACGCGCGGGTTTCTGCTGCAAGAACAATTTTTTACGCAGACAAAAAGACAAAACCCGCACATGATAACCGCCCGCCTCACGAATGAGGCGGGCGGCATGAAGGGGGCTACGCTAGGCGTCTATACCCAAAACGTTAGGCGGAGCGCTTCGCCTCGAGCTTGGCCTGGGCGGCAGCCAGGCGTGCGAGGGGCACGCGGTAGGGCGAGCAGGACACGTAGTCCACGTCGGCCACGTTAAACAGGCCCTTGATGGACTTGGGGTCGCCGCCGTGCTCGCCGCACACGCCAAAGTGCATTTCGGGGTTGGTGGCTCGGCCCTTCTCGACAGCCATGCGCACCAGCTCGAGCACCGCCGAGTCGATGGTCTCGAAGGGATTGTCCTTCAAGATCTTCTTATGCATGTACAGCGGGATGAACTTAGCCTCGGCGTCGTCACGCGAGAAACCGAAGGTCGTCTGGGTGAGGTCGTTGGTGCCAAAGCAGAAGAAGTCTGCGTGATGGGCGATCTCGTCAGCGACCATGCAGGCGCGCGGCAGCTCGAGCATCGTGCCCACGGGAATATTGAGCTCGACGCCCTCTTCGTCAGAAACCTCGGCGATCACGCGTTCGATAACCTCGCGGGTCTGGACATGCTCGGCCGTGATGGAAACGAGCGGAACCATGATCTCGGGGCGCGGATCGACGCCTTCCTTGATAAGACGGGCAGCAGCCGTGGCAACGGCGCGAACCTGCATGAGCGGCAGATCGCTAAAGACGACGGACAGGCGCACACCGCGTAGGCCGAGCATCGGGTTGGACTCGACCATGCCGTCGATACGACGCAGGCGGGCGCGCAGGACGGCAAGCTCTTTCTCGCTGGCGCCAGCGGCTTCCTTCTTGGTGATGGCGACCTCGAGCTCGCGAGGATTATCCAGGAACTCATGAAGCGGCGGATCGAGCAGGCGGACGACCACATCGCGACCGGACATGGTCTTGAACATCGCCAGGAAGTCCTCGGTCTGAACCTTGAGCAGGTCGGCCAGGGCCTGCTGCTTCACGGCCTCATCGTCAGACAGGATAAAGCTCTGGATGATGTTCTTGCGGTCGCCCAGGAACATGTGCTCGGTGCGGCACAGGCCGATGGCCTCGGCGCCAAACTCGAGCGCAAGCTCGGCATCCTCGGGATTGTCGGCGTTGACGCGCACATGGTTGGCATGGCCGCCGGTCTCGTCCAGGCGAATCTCGTCGGCCCAGGACAGGATGGTGTCCAGGTCGCCGGTGAGCTCGGCGGAGACTAGGTCAACGGCGCCGTCAACGACGATACCCTGGGTGCCGTCGATGGAGATGACATCGCCCTCGCGCAGCACGCGGTCACTGCCCTCGATACGCACGACCTTCTCAGCAGCGTCGATGTGGAAGCGCTCAACGCCGCAGACGCAGGGCGTACCCATGCCGCGAGCGATAACGGCGGCATGGCTCGTCTTTCCTCCGTGGCTGGTCAGAATGCCCTCGGCGGCAACCATACCCTTCAGGTCGTCGGGGTTGGTCTCCCAACGAACCAGAATGACCTTGTGGCCCTCGTTGGCGCGCGCGACGGCGTCATCACTCGAGAACACAACCTCACCCACGGCGGCACCGGGGCTGGCGTTCAGACCGCTGGCCAGCGCCTCGTACCTCTTGGAAGCGTCAAACTGCGGGTGCAGGAGCTGGTCGAGTTGCGCGGGATCGATACGGCTCACGGCCTCTTCGCGGGTGATCAGGCCTTCCTCGACCATTTCGATGGCGATGCGCAGGGCGGCGGTGGCAGTGCGTTTACCCACGCGTGTCTGGAGCATCCAGAGCTTGCCCTGCTCGATGGTGAACTCGATATCGCACATATCGCGATAATGGTCCTCGAGCGTCAGGAACACGCGCTCGAGCTCCTCACCTGCAGACTCGAGGCCCGGGGTGGTCTTGAGGTCGGCAATGGGCTCGGTGTTGCGGATGCCGGCGACGACGTCCTCGCCCTGGGCATTAACCAAAAAGTCACCGTAGAACTCTTTGGTGCCGTCGGCCGGATTACGCGTAAAGGCGACGCCCGTCGCAGAGGTCTCGCCCTTGTTGCCAAAGGCCATGGCCTGCACGTTGACGGCGGTGCCGAGCTCGTCGGAAATACCATGCTGCTTGCGGTAGATGCAGGCACGCTCGTTCATCCAGCTGCCAAAGACGGCCTGGATTGCAAGGCGTAGCTGAAGCTCCGGGTCGTGCGGGAAAACGGGCTTGCCATCGGCGACCTCGAGCTCGGGATACAGGGAGGCATCGACGTTCTCGGAGAAGATGCCCTTAAAGGTCTCGACGAGCTCCTGCAGATCCTCGGCCGAAAGCTCGGAGTCGACGCGGACGCCGGCGACCAGGCGTGCCTGGGTCAGCGCGTTCTCGAACAGGTCGGCGTCAACGCCCATAACGACGTTGGAGAACATCTGAATAAAGCGGCGGTAGCTATCCCAAGCAAAACGCGGATTTTGCGTCTGGGCGATGAGCCCCTGAACGGAGTCGTCGTTGAGGCCTAAGTTGAGGACCGTGTCCATCATGCCGGGCATGGAGAACGGAGCGCCCGAACGAACCGACACGAGCAGCGGATCGGAGGCGTCGCCGAGCTTCTTGCCGCAGCGGGCCTCGAGGTCCGCCTCGGCAGCAACGATCTCATCGAGTGCACCCTCGGGCCACACGTTGCCGGCACCGGAGTACTCGACGCAAGTCTGGCAGGTAATAGTAAAGCCACCGGGAACCGGCAGGCCGATACGGCTCATCTCGGCAAGGTTAGCGCCTTTGCCGCCAAGCACGAAGTTCATGGACTTGTCGCCCTCGGTGACACAGGTGCCCTGGGCGTCGGTTCCAAAACGGTAAACCCTCTTGCAATCGCTCACGATACTTCCCCTTCCATGCGCTCTCGCGCACGACCGTGGTAACGAATCGACCCGCCGAATGCGGGCCGTGAGGGAACTATACGGCGGGTTTTGGGCAGGCTTGAGCAGAGGGTGCGCGGTTTGGTAAACGTGCTAAAACTGGCGGTAAACGGTAGGTAAAGGTGGTTACCTTATGAAGATACCACTGCAATAAAAAAGCAGGTCAAGTGCGATGTTTTTGCTAAATCGCTTTATCAAAATGCTACTATTATTAGGTGCGGCGGGCGGCTCGGCGGGCACGGGCTTCTTGGATTTCCCCCAAGTGGCTAATGATCTCGGCAGCGCTTTCCTCGATGGCCTTGCCGTCGGTACGCACCACAAAGCAGCCTAGGCGCTTCATGAGGGCACGAGCTTCCTCAAGCTCGCTGCGCACGCTCTCGGGCTCGGCATAGGAGCCGGCAAGGGCACGAGCGTAGTCATCGCCCAAGCGGCTATCGCGAATTTCGGAAATCACATCGACGGTCGAAATCAGGCCGAAGAGGCGCATTGGGTCAACCTCGTAAATCGACTTCGGTGGCTCCATGCCATGGGCCAACGGAACATTGGCAACCTTGTAACCCTGATAGGCCAAATACATCGACAGCGGCGTCTTGGACGTGCGCGATACACCCAGCAGCACGATATCGGCACCCGACAGATCGTCGCAACCGCGCCCGTCATCATGCTCGACAAAATACTCCATGGCCTCGATGCGATGGAAATAGTGGTCATCCGTCTTGTGAATCACGCCCGCAACGCCTTTGGGCGGCACACCGATAAGCGACGACAGTACGGCGAGCGTTGGGCCGATCAGATCGACCGAACGAATATGCAGCATACCCAGGTAATCGAGCACGCGGGCGCGAAGCGCCGGATCGACAATGGTGTGGAACACGGCGATATCGCGATGGTCCGCATCGACACGCGGACCCACAAACGACTTGACCTGCTCCACAGAGTTCACCTTGGGCAGGCGCAAGAGACGAAAAGCCCCTTCATCAAATTGCCCGGACGCCGCAAGCACCACCTCACAAGCGGTATCGCCGAGCGAGTCGGAGATAACGATAACGGCGGGACGAGCGGTGACCGGGCAATCCATGCGGGGCTCCTTTTGCGCTTATGCGCAGGCTAGCTTACTATTTGCGGGCAAGCTCACCGATGTTGGCGATGCCGGAGAAAACGGCCTCGAAGCGGTTGAGCAGCTTAAGGCGATTATCGCGGAGCTGCTCGTCCTTGTCCATGACCATGACCTCGTCGAAGAAACGGTCGATGGGCGCGCGCAGGGCGGCAAGGGCGGCAAATGCGGCCGGATAATCCTCGGTAGCAAGGGCGGCATCGACAGCGGTCTGAGCAGCCTCGGAGGCGTCGGCGAGCGCGAGCTCGACCTCGCCCATCAGGCTGCGGTCGTACTCCGCACCCAGCTCGGGCTTGGAGATGTGCGCGGCGCGGGCATAGGCGGTAGCCAGGTTGTCGAAGGTCTCGGCGTCGTTCTTGCGAGCCTCGTCGAGGGCGGCGCAACGGGCGAAGAAGACGGACGGGGCGATGATGTGCACCGCGGAGACGGCGGCAACGGTATCGGCCGGGATCTTTTCGTCGCGGGCCATGCTCACCAGGCGGCCATGGAAGAAATCACGAACCTGCTCGGCGACCTCGGCGGCGTCGAACTCAATGCCCTGCTCACTGTAGAGCTCGAGGGCGAAGTCGATAAGTGACGTGGGGTCGATCGGCAGACGGTCGCGCAGGATGTTGATGATGCCGATAGCGGCACGACGCAGCGCATAGGGGTCCGAGGAGCCGGTCGGGGGCTCGCCGATGGCAAAGATACCGGCAATGGTATCGAGCTTGTCGGCACAGGCCACGATGCAGCCAGCGATGCCCTCGGGCAGCTCGTCACCGGCAAAGCGGGGACGATAGTGATCGCGAATGGCGTGGGCGACCTCGTCGTTCTCCCCCATCGCGCAGGCGTAGTAACCGCCCATCACGCCCTGCTGGCTCGTGAACTCGACGACGGCGTTGGATACCAGGTCGGCCTTGCACAGGTGCGCGGCGCGAGCAGAGTCAGCGGCAAGATGAGCGCCCAGATGAGCCTCGCGAGCGATGGCAAGCGCGAGTTGCTCAATGCGCTCGGACTTGGCGAGCACGCTACCGAGCTTCTCCTGGAAGGCGACCTTGGCCAGACGCTCGCGGAACTCGTCGAGGGAGATCTTCAGGTCCTCCTCGTAGAAGAACTTGGCGTCGTCCAGACGGGCGCGCACGACGCGCTCGTTGCCGTCAATCACGCGCTCGGCATTCTCGGGCTTGCTGTTGGAAACGACCACGAACTCACGCGTGAGCTTGCCCTCGCCGTCATAGATCGGGAAGTAGCGCTGGTTGGTGAGCATGGACTCGCAGATAATCTCGTGCGGGACCTTGAGAAACTCCTCATCGAAGGTACCGACGAGCACCGTCGGCCACTCGCAGAGGTTGATGACCTCCTCAAAGACCTTCTTGGGCGTATCGACATGGCAGCCGGGACGGGCAGCCTCGACCTCGGCGATACCGGCGAGGATGGCCTCACGACGACGCTCGGCAGAAAGCACACCGGCGTCCTCGAGCACCTGCTCGTAAACAGCGGGGCTGGCAACCACATGGTCGCCAGGGCCAAGTACGCGATGACCGCGCGTGGTGTTGCCACTCGTCACGTCGGCAAACGACACGGGCACAACATCCTCGCCCAAAAGGCAGCAGATCCAGCGGACAGGACGCACGAACGTCGCGTGCTCGTGGCCCCAGCGCTGGGAGCGATAGTTGGGCCACTGCAGGCCGGCAATAGTCTTCTCGCACAGAGCGGTCAGAATCGGCGTAGCCGGTGCGGAGGGAATGTTCTTCTCGGCGAACACATACTCGCGACCGTCGGTGTCCTCGCGACGGACCAGATCCTCGGCAGCCACACCGCACTTGCGGGCAAAGCCCTGGGCGGCCTTAGTGGCGTTGCCGTCGGCATCAAAAGCAATGTTTGCCGCGGGACCGCGCTTGACCTCGTGAACCTCATCGGTCGCGGTGGCGACATTAGCCACGAGCGCGGCAAGACGACGCGGGCTCGAGATCACGCGGACCTCGCCGTGAGCCAGACCGGCCTCGTCGAGACCCTTGGCGATCATGGTGCCAAGCTGCTTGACGGCATTGTTCAGCGGTGCGGAGGGCATTTCCTCCGTACCGATCTCAAACAGGAAATCCTTAGCGTCTGCCATGGCTTACGCCACCTCGCCTTCCTGGTCGGCATTCTCGTTGACTCCGGCGACCTCGGCCATGTAGGCCTCGCAGCACGCCTTGGCGACGGCGCGGACGCGCAGGATGTAGTTGGCACGCTCGACCGCGGACAGGGCGCCGCGGGCATCGAGCAGGTTGAAAGCGTGGCTGCACTTCATGACGCAGTCATATGCCGGCAGCGGCAGCTTGCGCTCCAGGCAGGAATGGCACTCGGCCTCGTAGTCATCAAACTTCTGACGCATCATCTCGACGTTTGCGACCTCAAAGTTATAGGCACTGAACTCGCGCTCGTTCTCGAGAAACACGTCGCCATAGGTCATGGGCGTGCCGTCGGGCAGGTAGCTCCACACCAAGTCGTAGACCGAGTTAACGCCCTGCGCATACATGGCAATGCGCTCTAGGCCATAGGTGATCTCGACGGGTACGGGGTCGACCTCGATGCCGCCTACCTGCTGGAAGTACGTAAACTGCGTGACCTCCATGCCGTTGAGCCAGACCTCCCAGCCAAGGCCCCAGGCGCCGAGCGTCGGGCTCTCCCAGTCGTCCTCGACAAAGCGGACGTCATGGTCGTTGGGGTCCAGACCGATAGCGGCAAGAGACCCCAGGTAAAGCTCCTGGGCGTTGACCGGTGAGGGCTTGATGAGCACCTGGAACTGATAGTAGTGCTGCATGCGGTTGGGGTTCTCGCCGTAGCGGCCGTCGGCGGGACGGCGGCAAGGCTGCGCATAGCAGGTGCGCCACTCGGCGGGACCGAGCGAGCGCAGCGTGGTCGCGGTATGGAAGGTACCGGCACCGACCTCGGAGTCATAGGGCTGCATAATGACGCAGCCCTGCTCGCCCCAGTACTGCTGGAGGCGCAGGATGATGTCTTGGAAGGAAAGCGATGAAGCGTTCATGCCTCTAATATCCCCTCGTCGAAACGATTACACGGTTAGGTACTGTACTATAGCGGTTTTTAGTCGATAGCGCCGATGCGGTTGAGCGGCCAGTAGCGAACGAGTGCCACAGCAATCAAATCAGAGCGATCGACGGGACCAAAGTAGCGTGAGTCGGCAGAGTTTTCGCGGTTGTCGCCCATCACCCACACGCACCCGTCGGGAACGGTGTAGGGATAGCTTACCTGAGTGCCGGGTGCTTGGACCGAAAGTGGCCAGCTCATGCCCGTCGTATAGTCCTCGTCGAGCGCTTGGCCGTCAACGACCACCTTGCCATCCTGCAGGTCGACCGTCTGGCCGGCCGTGGCAATAACACGCTTGACGAGAACATCGTGCTCGGAGGTGCCATCGGGGTTATGGAACACCACGATATCGCCTTGGTTGACGGGCTGGCCGAGCTCAAGGCTCACCTTTTGCGCCAAGATCTGGTCGCCGATCTCGATCGTGGACTCCATGGAGCCGGTGGGCACCACAAAGGGTTCGACCACAAACGAGCGAATCAAGAAGGTGGCGACCAGTGCGATCGCGATGACCGCGATCCACTCAAAAGCGCCCCTCAACGCGGAATGCTGCGATGGAACCATTCTCACTCCTCGCCCTGCGAATACGAAGCGTCCAAAATCTCCTGCGCGTAAGCGCGCTCCTCGGGCGTGAGCCGCGCCGTCTCGATCAAGTCGGGACGCCAGCGGCAGGTGCGCTCGATGGCGTTCTTGCGACGCCAGACATCGACCTTGGCGTGATCGCCGCTCACAAGCACCGGCGGCACGCCCTCGCCGTTGAACTCGGCGGGACGGGTGTACTGCGCGTACTCGAGCAGGCCTCCGTCCTCGGCGGTCGAGAACGACTCGTCCACATTGCTCATCTCGTCGCCCAGGGCGCCGGGAATCAGGCGTACGACGGCATCGGCAACGACCATAGCGGGAAGTTCGCCACCCGTAAGCACGTAGTCGCCGATCGACAGACGCTCATCGGCATACGCATACGCACGCTCGTCGACGCCCTCGTAGCGGCTGCACACAAACAGCAGGCGCTCACTTTTGAGCAGGCGCTCGGCCACATGCTGCGTAAAGGGCTCGCCACAGGGGGTGAAGAACACTACGGTGGGCTTGGGACCCTCGGAGCTGATGGCCTCGATGGCCTCGGCAATAGGCTCGACCTTCATGAGCATCTGTCTCTTATACACATCTCCGAGCCCACGAGACTCGACGTCATCTC
>UQIQ01000017.1 GCA_900541185.1 uncultured Collinsella sp. | reverse complement strand
TCTACACCTATTAAGTCGTCGGCAGCGTCAGATGTGTATAAGAGACAGCTGTAGAGCAGGAAACTTAATTACGCGCCGCTCCCCGCCCACGCCGGGCAAACCCTCCCTTGTACTTTATCAAGGTAGAGTGTATGATTCTGAACGTTACATGACTCACTTTACCTAACTAAAGTGCCATCAAGGGGGAATACCATGAATACCGATATGTCTCGTCGTCAATTTGTTGGTCTAGCCGGCTCGCTCGCCACGGTGCTTGGCCTTGGTCTTGTCGGTTGCGGCGGTGGTGCCGGTAAGGGTTCCGCTGCCGGTTCTGCTGCAGCCAAGGATGTGAAGGGCGCTGCGGAGTCCAAGAAGCTCGTCGTGGGCTTTGACAAGTCCTATCCTCCGTATGGCTTTGTAGGCGACGATGGCGAGTACACCGGCTTTGACCTCGACCTTGCCAAGGCCGTTGCCGACAAGCAGGGCTGGGACGTTGAGTATGAGGCTATCGACTGGGATGCCAAGGACACGCTGCTCAACTCGGGTGCCATCAACTGCATCTGGAACGGCTTTACCATGGAGGGCCGCGAGGACGGCTACACGTTCTCCGAGCCTTACATGCTTAACGAGCAGGTGCTCGTGGTCAAGAAGGACGCGGGTATCAAGAGCTGGGACGATCTTGCCGGCAAGACCGTGATTACCCAGACTGATTCCGCCGCACAGGATGTGCTCGAGGGCGACCAGAATGATCTGGCCGCGACGTTTGCCACGCTCGATACCATCGGTGAGTACAACACGGCGTTTATGCAGCTCGAGAGTGGTGCAGTCGATGCCGTTGCCTGTGACCTCTCGATCGCTCAGTATCAGCTTGCCGCCAAGCCCGATGCCTATACGCAGCTCGACAAGCCGCTGTCCAGCGAGCACTACGCCGTCGGCTTTAAGAAGGGCGACACCAAGTCGGCCGACGCCGTGACCGAGTCGCTCAAGGCACTCTACGATGACGGTACGGTTAAGGATCTCTGCGACAAGTATTCAAGCTATGGTCTATCTTTCGATAATTGGGTGCTCAAGTAATGTCTATTCAGGTCATGATGCAAATGCTTGGCCAGGGCTTCTTGGTCAGTTTGCAGTTGTTTGTGCTGACGCTGCTGGGGTCGATTCCGCTGGGAATTCCCGTGGCGTTTATGCGCATGAGCAAAATTGCGCCGCTCCGCTGGATTGCGCGCATCTATATCTCGGTTATGCGCGGCACGCCGCTCATGCTGCAGATGTTTGCCATCTACTTTGCCCCGTACTACGTGTTCGGCATTTCGCTCACGCCCGATTCCAAGTGGACGGCGTGCGTCGTAGCGTTCATCATCAACTACGCCGGTTACTTTGCCGAGATCTATCGCTCGGGCCTGCAGTCCATTCCGCGCGGTCAATACGAGGCCGCCGAGGTGCTGGGCTACTCGCGCCTGCAGACGTTTTTGTACATTGTGATGCCGCAGGTTGCCAAGCGTATTCTGCCGGCGATGGGCAACGAGATCATCACGCTGGTCAAGGACACGTCGCTGGCGTTTGCCATTGGCGTGGGGGAGATGTTCTCGACGGCCAAGGCGCTGGTCGCCTCGCAAGTGAGCATGGTGCCGTTTGCGATCGCGGCGCTGATTTACTGGGTCTTTAACTTTGTGGTCGAGATGCTGCTGGGCGCCGCCGAAAAGAAGCTGGACTATTATCATGACTAACTCAGTGATGAAAATCGAAAACGCGCGTAAGGCGTTTGGCGGCAATGAGGTACTCAAGGATATCTCGCTTGAGGTAAAGCGTGGCGAGGTCGTGGCGATTATCGGGCCTTCGGGCGGCGGTAAGTCCACGCTGCTGCGCTGCGCCACGCTGCTCGAGACTCTCGACGGTGGCTCGCTCTCGTTTGGCGACCTTGCCGTCGCGACGGATGCGGGTTCGGGCGCGGTGTACGCAAAGGGCGATGTGCCTAAACGGGCGCGCTCGCGGTTTGGTCTGGTGTTTCAGAACTACAATCTGTTCCCGCACTATACCGTGATGAAAAACATCACCGATGCACCGATCCGCGTGCTTAAGCGCCCGCGCGAGCAGGCGGAGGCCCGCGCACACGAGCTTATTGCACAAATGGGGCTTACGGGTAACGAGAACAAGGTGCCCTGCGAGCTTTCGGGCGGGCAGCAGCAGCGCGTGAGTATTGCCCGCGCCCTGGCGCTCGACCCGGAAATCTTGTTCTTTGATGAGCCGACCTCGGCGCTCGATCCAGAGCTGACGGCCGAGGTTCTGCGCGTCATCAAGGATCTGGCTGCGCAGAATATGACGATGGTGATCGTGACGCACGCGATGCAGTTTGCCCGCGACGTTGCCGACCGCGTGGTCTTTATGGATGGCGGCCGCATTGTTGAGGAGGGTCCGGCCGAGCAGGTTATCGATCATCCGCGCGAGCAGCGTACCCGTGAGTTCTTGAGCCGTATCGAGGGGTAGGCTCAGCTATTTACTCAACTATTAATTGAGGTGAAGCCGCCGCAGGTCTTACGGCCTGCGGCGGCATTTTATTTGCATCGGCGGGGTTCAATAATCGCCTCGCATGCTCGCCTCCTCCTCTCGCCGCCCGTATTCATACGCGTGCCGAAAGGTCTGCATGGACAGGCGACTGCAAGGGTAGGGTGGTGGCATAGGACATTTGGAGGGTGAGTCGGCTCGGCTGCCGACCGTGCTGCTCCCGGGACGGCATCGACCGCGAACTCTCCCCGTTGGCGTCGCGCATCGCGCGCGACCCTGCAAGGAGGTCATCATGGGTGCTCCCAAGACCGGCAACGTAAGGAACGTGGTGCTCGTAGGCCAAGGCGGGGTGGGCAAGACTTCGCTCGCCGAGGCCATGCTCCACCTTTCCGGCAAGACCGCCCGCCTGGGCGGCCACGACGGCACCAAGCCCACGCTCGACTATGACCCCGAAGAGGTCAAGCGTTCATTCTCCATCTCGACGACCATCGCGCCGATCGACTGGAAGGGCGCGCGCATCAATGTGCTCGATGCCCCGTGCTACCCCGATTTTATCGGCGATGCCTTTGCCGCGATGAGCGTCTGCGAGACGGCTCTGTTTGTGGTCGACGCCGAGGCCGGCCCGCAGCCTACGACGGTTAAGCTCTGGTATGCCGCCGAGGACCTGCGTCTGGCGCGTGCGGTGTTCGTAAACCGCCTGTCGCGCTCCGAGGCCAGCTTTGCGACCACGATGGACCTGCTGCAAGAGCGCTTTGGCACGCGCCTGGGCGCCGTGACCCTTCCCTGGGGCGAGGGCGAGGACTTTGACGGCATCATCGACCTGGTGCGCATGAAGGCGCGCCATTGCAACGGCACCGAAGCCGTTGAGTCGGAGATTCCCGAGGAGTATCGTGCCCAGGCCGAGGAAGCCCATGACCATCTGTGCGAGCTGGTGGCCGAGGCTGACGACGAACTGATGATGAAGTACTTGGAAGGCGAGGAGACGCTGACGCAGGAGGAGCTTGAAGGCCTGCTGTCGAAGGCGATCGCCGAGCGCATCTTTGTGCCGGTCTTTGCGGGCGATTGCATTAAGGAGCAGGGCGTCAACTCGCTGATGGACGACATCGCCACATACTTCCCGGCGCCGACCGACTACGGCGAGATGCCGCTTATCGACGGCGATTCGCTCAAGATTTCAAGCGACGATGACCGCCCGGTGGCGTTTGTGTTTAAGACCCTGGCCGATCCGCAGCAGGGTCGCATCAGCTTTATTAAGGTGCTGACGGGTACGCTTGAGCCGGGCCTTGAGCTGGTCAACGCGCGCACGCGCAAGGGCGACCGTCTGGCTCACCTGTATGTGATGTGCGGCCGCGACATGACCGAGGTCGGTCACGCCTATGCCGGCGACATTATCGTGGCACCCAAGCTGGCGGCCGAGACGGGCGATACGCTCTCGATTACCGGCAAGGTCGAGGCTGCGGCGTTTAAGTTCCCCAACTCGCAGTACCGCATTGCCATCGAGGCCGAGAATCGCGGGGACGAAGAGAAGCTCTACACGTTTATCGAGAAGGCCTGCAAGGCCGATCCGACCATGAGCATCGATCGTGACGAGGAGACCGGCCAGACCATTATCTCCGCCGTGGGTGAGGCGCAGGTTTCGGTGCTGCTCAACCGTTTGGAGGACCGTACCAAGGTCGTGGCCAAGAGCGTGCCGATCCGCATTCCGTATCGCGAGACCATCCGCCGCACGGCGAGCGCCCAGGGCCGCCACAAGAAGCAGACCGGTGGTGCCGGTCAGTACGGCGACTGCTGGCTGCGCGTGGAGCCGCTTATTGGGCCCGACGGCACGAGCGACGGCTACGAGTTTGTGGATGAGGTCGTAGGCGGCCGCATTCCGCGCTCGCTGATTCCCGCCGTGGACAAGGGCGTCCAGGAGACCATGAAGGACGGCATCATTGCCGGCTACCCGCTCACGGGCATTCGCGTGGCTGTGTACGACGGCTCGTATCACAGCGTCGACTCCAACGAGATGGCGTTTCGCGCGGCGGCTCGCATCGGCCTGCGCAAGGCATGTGCCGATGCCGACCCAGTGGTGCTGGAGCCCATCGAGGAAATTACGGTGACTATCCCCGAGAGCTACGCCGGCGCCGTGATGGGCGACATCTCGGCCTCGCGCGGTCGCGTGACGGGCATGGAGACCGATGAGCGCGGAGACACCGTGGTCATTGCCCAGGCGCCGCTGGCAGAGCTGGCGGATTACTCGACGCGCCTGCGCTCTATCACGCGCGGCACAGGTGACTTTACCATGAAGCCCGCTGGCTACGAGCAGGTTCCCTATGACGTTCAGGCCAAGCTGGTCGAGCGCTATGAGGAGGGTCGCGCCAAGTAGCGTGTGATTTTGCCTGCAACATGCATGCCGATGCAAGGGCCGCTCTGGAAGTGCCACGCCAAGTAGATCGATGTAGGGCAACCACCACGATGGGAATAGTCCCCATCGTGGTGGTTTTTGGTGGGCGAGGTGCCTGCCGGCTTTTACTGGGCCCGTCTCCTTTCATGCCGTCGCGAAAGATAGATCTCCTTTGATAGAATAAACGTATATAGACGTCTATTTGAACTAGGAGGCAATATGTTCGAGGCGGTTATCTTCGATATGGACGGGCTCATGTTCGATACTGAGCCGATTTGGGCTTCCTGCTGGCCCAAAACCGCAATTGAGTTTGAGGTTGAATGCAAAGAGGGTCTTGCGGACGCCATGCGTGGCACCAATGGATCAGAAGCGGTGTCCATTATTCGCGAGTGGTATGGTGATGAGGTCGATTCTCAAGCGTTTGTTGACCGTTTTTACGAAATAGCGCATGAAGCGCTGGCTCAGGGCGCAGAGAAGAAACCCGGATTAGATCGGCTTCTCGACTATCTTCAGGCTGAGGGAATTCCGATGGCAGTTGCTTCATCATCGAGCAGAAAAATGATCGAGGCAAATTTGATAAGGGGAGGAATACTCCCTTATTTCGATTCGATCGTCTCTGGTATTGAGGTCGAACACGCCAAGCCTTATCCAGACGTCTTTTTGAAAGCGGCGGATGAGCTAGGAGCTTCGCCGCAGAAATCCCTCGTTTTAGAGGATTCCTATAACGGGGTGCGTGCGGGATTTGCAGGAGGATTTTGCACTGTCATGGTCCCCGATCTCTCTGAGCCAACAGATGAGATGGAAAGATTGGCCACGGCAATAGTTTCGAGCCTAAATGACGTTACCGATATGCTGGCAAATGGGGCGCTGGGGTAAGCATGTCAAATGAAAAGGGCTGTCGAGTGCTTCTCGGCAGCCCCTTTTTTCGATTTGCTGCATTTAGTGCTTTGCGCATAAATCAAAAAGGTATATAGTCGTCTATAAACAGGTACATAGACGTCTATATAAGTATCTGGAACGAAAACTCAACTCGAATTGCCGTAACCCGGTTGGAGGAATCATGGCAGTTGTAACTTCGACTGAGCTGATCCAGATTGCACGCAAGAACGGATGGCTCCTTCCCGCATATAACACGACGAACATGGAGATGACCTTAGGTATCCTGGATGGATTACAGAGGGCCGGGATGCCGGGTATTCTTCAGATCGCCCCTACTAACGTCAAGCTGTCCGATTACGGCATGATCGCATCCATCGTAAAGCGCGCGGCGGAGGATTATATCGTTCCCACGTGTCTGCATCTCGATCACGGCAAGACGCTCGAGGACGTACGCCAGGCGGTCCAGGCTGGCTTCACCTCTGTCATGATCGACGGTGCCGCGCTTTCCTTTGAAGAGAACATTCGCTTCTCGCGCCAGGCGGTCGACTATTGCCATTGCTATGGCGTGCCCGTCGAGGCGGAGCTTGGCGCCATTAAGGGCAAGGAGGACGATCATGTTTCCGAGGCGGATCTTAAGACCGACCCGGATCAGGTTTGTGAGTTCGTAGAGCGCACGGGCTGTGATTTGCTGGCTGTGTCCATCGGTAATGTTCATGGCCTCGAAGATGAGCCGCGCATCGATTTGCCGCTGCTTGAGAAGCTTGCAGAGGTATCTCCGTGTCCCCTCGTTCTTCATGGCGGCTCGGGAATTCCCTACGAGACCATCCACGCGATGCAGCCGCACAAGATGTCCAAGATCAATATCGCAAGCGACCTGCGCAAGGCCTACATCACAACTGTTGGCAAGGCGTATGAGGCAAACAACAATGAGCACAATCTTGCCAAGGTGCTAATCGATGCTCGAGAAGCCGTTGCGACCGTTGCTTACAAAACGACCCGCGCCATCAACGGCATCGCTGAGTAAAGCGGAATTATGGATATGGATGAGGCGATAATGGGCGCGCTCTACCTTGGTGTCGATGTTGGCACGTCATCGGTGAAGCTTACGTGCATTGATGAAAGTGGAAAAGTTGTCGCAACTGCAAGCGAGGCTTACGAATGCTCTGAGCCTCATCCCGGTTGGAGAGAGATCGAACCCGGGATATGGTGGGATGCCGTTTGTTCGGCGTGCGCCTTGCTTGGGGAGAAGGTCGACCTGTCTCTAATTAAGGGCGTTGGGGCCACCGGGCAAATGCATACGACGGTGCTGGTTGATGCTGCTGGGGTTCCGACATGTCCGGCGATAATGTGGAATGATCAACGCACGATTGACACTGTTTTTGATGAGAAGCAGTGGGCGCTAGCTGTAGGTCTTCCTCAGGTTGCCAGCTTCCTTTCAACTGGGGTTCCGGCAATGAACCTTGCATGGATGGCTAAAAACAACCCAGCAGCTCTTTCCAAGAGCGAGGTATTCCTTTCGGTTTCGGATTGGATCGCTCTCAAGTTTGGCGGACATCCCGGCATGGACTATTGCGGAGCGTCGACAACGGGGCTTTTCGATAATAAGAAGCAAACTTGGATTGACGAGGTTTGCGAGCATTTTGGGGTTCCCGAGTCGTTGCTTCCCGCTGTCGAGCCTTCCGACAAGGTTATCGGGGTCGTTAGCGAGAGGGCTTCGGCTGAGACGGGAATTCCCGCAGACGCTTCGATTGTAAGGGGAACGGGTGATAATCCTGCGGCGGCGATTTGTACGGGTTGTCTCCTGGAGGGCATTCCCACCATTTCGCTTGGCACAAGCGGTGTGCTGATGTATTCGGCCGAAGGGGTTGAACTTCCAGATGTCGGTAAGCCCGTATTGTTTAAATGGGGTAATACCCTTAAGACGCAAGTTCAGCTCAGTATTAGGTCGTGTGGCGGAGCTAAGGAGTGGTGGTACGGGCAGATTCTAGACAGCGACTCCTACGATCTCGAGGACAAGGCCGTTGAGGATCCTTTCTACGAAATGAGGGACCTCATGTTCTATCCGCATCTGTCGGGGGAAAAGGTCTTGCACGGTTGCCCGTCGGTTCGAGGTGCCTTTTTGGGGCTTGACCTTGACACGACGCGTTCGGAGCTTGAGAGGGCACTTATGGAGGGCACGGCATATGCCCTCAGGGAACTCAAGGAATCCGTGAACCATTCGCAGGAGTGGTTCGGCATTAGGCTTGTTGGCGGAGGGGCTAAGAACGATTTTTGGGCGCAAACGCTCTCAAACGTGTTGGGAATCGATTTAGTGCGTATGGAATCGTCCGGTGCCGGTCAGGGCGCGGCATTGCTAGCGCTTTCAGCTTCTTGCGGACAAGATTTGGCCGATGTTGCCGCTGGGGTCTGCAAAAGGCTAGATTCCGTTGAAAAAAACGACAAAGTCCACGAGATATACAATGTGCGTTTTGACAGGTATATGCGCATATTTAAGGCATTAGAAAACATCTATGAGCTAAAGAGCGCATAGCCGTTTGCCCTACAAAACCAACCATTCACCGAAAGGAATGCAAGGGCAAAACTCAGAAGGCGGTCGCTTTGTAATATATAGACGACCGTAGACAACCATGAGCGTATATGGCCGAATGAAAGGGGAGGAGCGGGCGCTCAGGTAGGACGATAGCAGTAACGAACATCAATTAAGGAGAATGAAAATGGGAGCAGTAAACGATTTCCTTATCTTCCTTGCGGAGGGCTTTACCGGCCTTTTTAATGCTGCGGGCGAGCAGTTTGCCTCGTTTATCACGGGCATGATCCCCATGCTGATTTGCCTGATCCTTACGATCAAGGCAATCATCCAGCTGATTGGCGAGGAGCGTGTCTATGGGTTCATGAAGAAGTGCACCAAATATGCAGTTCTCCGCTATACCCTCATTCCATTCCTTTGTACCTTCTTCCTCTGCAACCCGATGGCGTACACCTTTGGTGTGTTTGTCGAGGAGGACTATAAACCTGCATTCTACGATGCAGTCGTGTCCATGATGCATCCCATCGTCGGTCTTTTCCCGCACGCCAACTCGTCCGAGCTTTTTGTTTGGCTTGGCATCTCGGCTGGCTACGAGGCGCTGGGGAAGAACTCCTCTGAGCTTGCTATCCGCTTCCTCGTCGTTGGCCTGATCGTTTGCCTGATCAAGGGCATCGTCACCGAGAAGCTGTACCTCATCATGAAGAAGCGCAACGAAGCTAAGCTTGCCGCCTAGTAGTTCAGCGCAAAAGGAGAGTCTAGATCATGAGTGAATTCAAAAGCGTAAAGGCGTCCCACGGCGGCAACGGTTGGGGCGGACCCCTTATCATTACCCCCACGGCCGAAAAGCCCTATGTTCTGAGCGTGACCCTGGGCGGAATCAGCCCGGTTGCCCTTCGCATCGCGGAGCTTACCGGCGCCGAGGCGCACGACCAGTTTAAGGACCCGATCGAGACCGATCAGGCATGCGCTGTTGTTATCGACTGCGCTGGCGTGGCCCGCTGCGGCACTTATCCCAAGATGGGCCTTAAGACGCTGAACATCAAACCTGGTTCCCCGTCTGGCCCTCTGGCACAGTTCATCACCGAGGATCTCTTTGCGTCCGATGTCAATCCCGATTGCATCGCTCTTGTCGATGCCGCGGATGTTCCCGCTGAGCCGGTAAAGACCGAAAAGGCATACGAGGAGACGACGAAGGAAAACGTTCACGCAAAGATTGCCGAGGGACGTGCCGAGATTGCGTCCAAACAGTCTAACGGGGTTATGGACGTTGTCTCTAAGATCGGCACCGGCGTTGGTCGCGTCATCAGCATCATCTATCAGGCTGCACGTGATACCGTGAATGACGTTATCCGCAACATCATCCCCTTTATGGCGTTTGTCTCGGTGTTGATCGGCATTATTAACTACACGGGTTTCGCGAACGTTCTCGCCGGCGTTCTCACTCCGCTTGCGGGCTCGCTGCCCGGTATGCTGGCAATTGGCATGTTCTGCTCAATCCCGTTCCTTTCGCCGTTGATCTGCCCGGGCGCAATCATCGCTTCTGTGCTTTCTGTTCTTGTTGGCAACCAAATCGCCAACGGCACGATTCCCGCCAACTTTGCCCTTCCCGGCTTCTTTGCCGTCAACTGCCAGGTTGGTTCCGACTTTGCTCCCGTTGGCATGACTCTCATGGAGGCAAAGCCCGAGACGATCGAAATCGGTTACCCTGCATTCCTGTTTGGTAAGTTGATTACCACCCCGATCCAGATTATTCTCGCCTACGTACTGTCCTTTGGCCTGTAAACTGAATGCTTTAAGAGGGAAAGGCCCGCTATGCTCAACGCGCTCATTACAATAGCCTTCTTTATTCTTGTATGGCTTGCAGGAACATTCACCCAGTATCGCTATTGGAAGAGGGTGCGTGTTCTCATCCATGAGTGCGCTCGCGATCATGAGGGATACTTGGGCACGGGTATGTGCAAGGTGAGTTTTAGCCGAAAGGCGTTTGTGATGATCTTGACTGATCATGACGGCGTGATTAACGGTTGCTATGAGCTCAAAGGGCTTTCCCTCAAACCGGAGTTTTCGGAGATGAGCGAGATGTTGGGGTTGAATATCGAGACCGCCCTAGACCATCTGGCCAACGAAAGCTATCACGATGCTTTTGCCCAGGCTATTCGTGTTATCGACAGGTCAATGACTGCGCCTGCGGCGTAACAAAGATAGGAGAAATCAAATGTACAAGGTTAAGGTCACTGAGATCGGCTCGTTTGTTGAGGAGCTTCTCAACGAGAAGATGGTGGTCCTGTTTGGCCCGACCGCTCCTGCAGAGTTGCGCGACATCTGCGTCGTTCACGATGGAACTCCTACAGAGGATAACGTGCTTGCTGAGGGCGGCACCATTTCCATCGGCGATCAGGTCTACACGATTAAGGAGTTTGGTGAAGCTGCGAACGAGAACATGGGAGGGCTCGGTCATCTAACGATTGCGTTCGATGGCGAGCGAGAGCTGCTTCCTGGAACGGTTCTCGTGACACCAAGCGTGCTTCCCAAGCTGGAAACCGGCATCGAGATTAGCTTCAACGGCTAAATCGCTCGGTATGGCAGGCCATGTATTAGTCGGAAAGGACGTGTTCTCATGAAACGTTCCGATTTAAAACTGCCACTTTTCACAGTCAGTCCTAAGACCTATTTGCTTGCGGACGATTCAATTGCAGCGGCTCATCTTACGGATGAAATCGCAAAAGATCGAGATCATTCGATTTTTTGGACTGCTCCCGTTCCCGAGCTCTGCGCAGTTGCGAAGGATTTGAAATTTGCAATTCCCACAGCGCAGCATGCCGATCTTGTCGGTGACGGAAAAGGAATGGGACTGACACCTCTTGAGTCGCTTAAGAGCGCGGGAGTTCAAGCTGTCTTTCTAAATCACACGGCACACCCCCTGACCGTTGATAAGTTGGCGGCAACGATCGATCGCGCTCGTGAGCTTGAGATTCTAACCATTGTTGCAGCCGATAGCGTGACAGAGTCCAAAGCGGTTGCGGCGATGGACCCGGACGTGATTCTTTGCGAGCCGAGCAGCCTTGTGGGAACCGGCCATACAAGCGGCGATGATTACATCGCAGAGACCATCGCTGCCGTACGGTCCATCAATCCCGACATCGTTATCATGGAGGGAGCGGGAATCAGGTGCGGAGGCGACGTTCGTCGCCTGATTGGACTTGGCGCGCAAGGTACCGGCATTTCGAGTGCCCTGGCGATTACGGACGACAGGGCAGCGTTGCTTACGGAGCTGTTTGACGCGCTGGACTAAAACCGTTTACAAAAAGGCGAACCCACGGGTTCGCCTTTTTTGCGTTTTGGAATTATGTTAGGCGCAATGCCGCCGCTCTCAAGAGTTTTAATGGCGGCGCTGAAAAACGGTGCCAAGCTGGAACCTGCTGGATTTAAGCCATACGCGCGCATATTCAATTGCAGAGTCATTGTCCAAGTAGACTGTTTGAAGCTGCTGAAGAAGCGGGGACTGCGTAGAGAGACCGAGCGCATCCGCGCGTTGGGTATCCGCGAGCTTTGCCACAAAGGAGGTCTTTGAGTATTCGATCTGGTGGCCTGAGAGCCGCTCGATTATTGCAAAGAGACCTTCGTTAACAAAGTCGGCTGTTTCAATACCTGGGACAAGCGCCATATTGATGTTGTTTTCGATGAACATCACAGGTTCACCCTCAACGCTGCGCACTCGCTCGAGATGAAGGTAGTCAGAACCTTCGACAATACCGAGATGTCCGGAAATATCTTCGTCCGACTTACGAATTTCGCAATCGAGAATGCTTGTTTCGAAAGAAAGACCTTGTTCGATTAGAGATTCGGAGAAAGAGATAAGACCCTCTGTAAGGGGGAAAGAGATGTCTTTTGACTTAACGTAAGTTCCCTTTCCCTGAATTTGCTCAAGCAGGCCCTCATCAACAAGCTTGGAAATGGCCTTTTTGATGCTGCCGCGGCTGACGCCGAGCGTACTCATGAGCTCGACTTCCGACGGGATTTTGGATGCTTGCTCCCAAGCTCCTGAGGCGATGTTCTCGCGCAGATAGTCGACCACCTGCATATAGATGGGGGTGGGACAATCCTTTTTAATATGTGAATTGTTGACGCGATT
The DNA here is from genome assembly GCA_900541185.1 of uncultured Collinsella sp. Classification (GTDB taxonomy): domain Bacteria; phylum Actinomycetota; class Coriobacteriia; order Coriobacteriales; family Coriobacteriaceae; genus Collinsella. The sequence goes on along the minus strand of UQIQ01000017.1, from coordinate 23,698 downwards.
GGTCACAGTTTCTCCTGATTACTTTGAAGCAAAATTACCTTCATTTTACGTTGTTTTGCTTCGATTAACTTATCGAGATTGTGATTGCAAAGAATAAATCACGTATTTAGTGTAAGGCTCCTGCTGCTTTGGCTGCCTGTCTTGCGTTTGCCGTCTACTCTTCATCGACAATACGGGTATCTTGGAGAGATGACCCCATGTCACAGAAATGCGCCGTAGGAGGCAAGAATCAGCCTTCCGTGTGCGTCGGTGACAAACGATGCGGGTGTGGCCCCGGTTGAACCTACTCTCCGGCGGCCTGGTTGCGGCCGGTGACGTAGTCGATCTGCACGTGCGGCTGCAGGTTGTAGCAGTATACGTGGAAGCAGAGGGTCTTGCCGTGGTCCTCGACCGATTGCGCCTCAAGGCGCACGCCACGGCAGACAAGTTCCTCTTCGTTATACATGGGCGTGACGCGGTAGAGCACGTGGTTGCCCGTATCGCGAATATAGTTGAGAATCTGCTCTTCAAACGGTAGCATGCCCGTCTCGTTGAGATAACGCGTGCCGGTGAGGAGATTTTTGCGGTTGGCGTTTTCGCCGCAGAGCGACCAGGCGATAAGGTGGCAGCGATTGTAGAGGCTCTGGCCCGGAATAAAGTCGTAGCGCTGCTGGTGCCAACCGGCAGGATGGATACGCGAGATGTCGCTGCGCTTTCCCTGTCCGAGCGACTCGGGACCTACGCAGGCGAGCGCTTTGCGGGCGCGGCCCAAGCTGTCGAGCTTGGAGAATTTCTTAAAGCAGCCCTCTTCGGTGGCGCGCTCGTATTCATCGAGCGTGAATGACGGTGTGCCTAATGCGTGCGTGCTGTCGGCGCGCAGGGCAACGTAGGGGTTGCCGGCGTAGTCGGGAATGCTGCTGAGATATACGCCGCGGGCGCGGTGGAGATCGGGGTTTTCGACCTCGTCGATGGGGGTGGCGGCGCTGTCTGTGGAAGTGTCGTCACCGGTGTCAATTGCGGCGGATTCAGAGCCATCGCCAGAGTCTTGGCTATTTTGAGGGTCCGAGGAGCTCGCTGTTCCCGATTCGAGCCGGGCAACCAGGTCTGCCTCGTCGTCGGTGCGGCTGGGACTTTCATTTTGTTTTTCGGCCAGGGCTGCCGCTTGCTCATCGCTTTGCGGCGACAGCAGCTTGGGCGCTCCGTCGAGCGACCCTGCGAACAGCGCAAATCCCAGCACCACGGCGGTGCCGATGGAAAGCACTTGCTTGTAGGCGGACTTGCGCGACATTGAGGCTCCTGGATGGACGGTTGGGAGTCTACCAGTCTAGCAGGAGCCGGCAGGGGCCGTTCTGCCGAACAAATACTTAAGATTTGGAACAAACGCTACTGGTTCATTTGCCTCATATGGAGCTGCGGCGGTTGTGAATGTGGGGCTATTCAGCGTTTCACCAGATAAAACCTGCCAAAACAAACCCGTCCCTTATTGGCAGGTCAGTTAACGCAGTCCAGGTTGAGCATATGCGAGCGAGCGGGCTCCGGGTGCGGCAAGGTGACGTGAAACAAGCGGGCGCTGACCTTTTGGTCGCGCCCGTGCAGTTGAACGTCAGATTGCCGTGCCCGGGGCCTGCGCAGCGCCGAGCGGTTACGCCGTTTGTAAAACGGCGTAACTTAAAGGTTCATGTTGCCGTGGATGTAGGGGGTAACCTCGGGGGAAATATGGTCGCAGCCCAGCTCGCGCAGCGCGGACTCGATAACGGCGGGCAGCGGGGTCTTGCCCTTGTCGTCGACAGCGGCACCGCCGAGGGCGGCAATCTTGGCGACATCTGCGGGTGCGGCCTCGATATGCATGCAGCCGCCGATCAAGCGCGCGCGTACCTGTGCCAGGTCAAGATCGTGCAGGTAATCCTCGCAGGCGCGGATCAGGGAGACCTTCTCGAACGTAAGCTCCTCGCCCGTGGGGACGCGCGTGGCAAGACATGCTCCCGCCGGCAGGTTCCAAACAGGATAGCCCCATGTGCGTAGTAGCTCGCGCTCTTCGTCCTTGGTAAAGCCGACCTCCATAAGAGGGGAGCGTACGCCGAGCTCTTCTGCCGCACGCATGCCGGGGCGGTAGTCACCGCGATCGCTTGCATTGCTGCCATCGATGACGGTGGGAAAGCCGAGCGACTTGGCGTGGTTGACGATGGCGGTAAAGCCGGCGTGCTTGCAGTGGTAGCAGCGATTGGCATCGTTGCAGATTACTTGGGGGAGCTGCAGCTGATCGACCGAAAGATTGAGCACGGGGGGCTTAAAATGCGGCCCCTCATTGGCTTGACCGTCGACGGACCGCTCAAACGAAGCCTGTTCGGGCGTGCCGATGAGCGGCGTGGTGAGGTGAACGAGGAGGGTATTGGTAGGCATGATGCGGGCGCATACGGCGGCCAAAAAGCTGCTGTCAACGCCGCCGGAAAACCCGATGGCCACGCGCCCGTATGCCAAAAGCAGCTGCTCGAGTGCCGATAGCTTGTCTTGAAGCTCCTCTGCGGGTGCCGTGGTGTCTAAAATCATGAAACGTTCCTTATCGTTGAGTACTCGATCGAAAACTATAATCCTAATGCGTTACTTGCCATAAGACTTCTATCTATGTAACGAAAGTGCAATATGGTATATACGTTATATACAAGTTGCCAAATGCGGTAGAGTTGCGGCAATGCGACAGTGAGAGTCGATGGGGGACCGATATGATCAAGGCTGTTATTTTTGACATGGATGGAACGCTGGTCGATACCGAGCGTTTGGGGATTAAGGCCTGGAAGGCAGGCGCCGCTGAGCTGGGGCTCGCAATTGATGATGCGCTGATCCATCAGTTTATCGGCCGCACGCTGCCTGATGTCACGGGCATTCTCGAGGAGCATTACGGCAGCCACGAGACCGCCGAGGCGATCTATGTCCGCCACAAGGAGATTCGCGACGAGATGGTCAAGACCGAGCTGGAGCTTAAGGCCGGCGCCGCCGAGTGCCTAGACGAGCTGCTGGCTGCGGGCTATCACGTGGGTCTAGCGACGTCGTCGCGCCACGTTACCGCCGAGCGCAACCTTAAAGCATTCGGTCTCTTTGACAAGTTTGAGACCGTGACCTGCGGCGAGGACGTCGTGCACGGCAAGCCCGACCCCGAGATGTATCTGCTCGCCTGCGAGCGCGCGGGCTTTACTCCCGAGGAATGTGCCGTGGTCGAGGATTCGCGCAACGGCTGCGTCTCGGGCATTACGGCTGGCTGCCACGTCTTTGCCGTCCCCGATATCGTGCCGCTGCCGCAGGACGTGGTGGATGGCTGCGAGGCCGTGCTCGATACGTTGTTCGATCTGGCGGCGGCGGTCAAGGCCGTGCGCTAGACAATTGCGGCGTTGAAACGAGCAATTGCTTACGTTTGCGCTTAAACAAAAGGGGTCCGGCAATGGTCGGGCCTCTTTTGCTTGAGCGGCGACTTAGCATACTTGCGGGCGTGCTATAGATACGCACCGAGGTTGATGGCCGTGGCGTCGGTCTGGCTGCTTGCCTGGGTGCTGGCGCGTTCCAGCAGGAACGGACGTACCAGTTCTTGGCGGTTGATGTCCTCGGCGGCGGTGACTGCGGTGACGGTGCGCGCTGTAGAGCCGACGCGGATATGCTTGGTCTTTGCTGGGGCCTTGTTCTCGATTTGCTCCATGAGCAATTGAACGCCCTTGCGGCCAATCTCGTAGCCCGGGGGCGCTACCGTAGTGAGCGGGACCGATCCGCTCCAAGCGAGCGGGTTGCCATCGCAACCTGCTACGCGTACTTGCCCGGGGACGGCGATGCCTTTGTCGACCAGCGCCGAGATGACGCCCGAGGCCAGCACGTCGGTCAGGCCGACGACAAAATCGGGGCGTTCGTCGGCGGCGCGCGCGGCGATTTGGGTGCCGATGCCGTAGCCGTCGGCGGCGGTATTCCATTCGCCGGCGTCGATGACTTCGATCTTGATATCGGGATGTAGGGCGAGCGCCTTATGAATGCCAAGGACGCGCAGGGTGAGTTGCATAAATGCTGCTCGGCCGACGACGACAATATGGTGCGCGCCGCGGGCGATGGCGAGCTCGGCGATGATGCGGCCTTGTGCCTCGTTGTCGGCGGCCACGTAGTAGCCGGGCTCGGAGCAATGGATGTCCAGATGGACGATCGGCACGGGCATCTTGGTCAGGGCGGGGTGCCAGTCGGGGGATGCCATGGGCTGAACCATGACGCCGGACATCTGGGTGCCCATAAAGTAGCGCAGGTAATGGTCCTCGAGAATATCGTCGTTATCGGCGTTGGCGATGAGCAGGTCGTAGCCGTGCTTGCGGGCCTCGTTGTGGGCGCCGCTGGCGATTTGGAGTGAAAAGCCGTGGTCGAGACGGGGGAGCACCAGGCCAAAGGACTTGGTGGCGCCGCCCGCGAGCTGACGAGCGCTTTGGTTGGGCAGGTAGCCCAGTCGATTGATGGTTTCGTTAATGAGCTTGAGGGTCTCGGGACGCAGCTTTTCGGGGTGGTTGAGCGCGTTGGAAACCGTGCCCAACGAAACCCCGGCCTCGCGCGCGACGTCGCTGATTTTTACCTTTGCCATAGCGGCCCCTTTGATGCGTTTCAAGTACAAGCCAGATTGTAGCATCGCCCGCCCCTGAGGTGTCAAAACCCGCCTATTAGGGACAGGTTTATTTTGGCAGGTTTTATCTGGGCAAACGATGCTGTCAGACCAAACCACCACGAAGGTGCCTGCCCCCTTCGGGGTGGGGTGTGTGTATCGAGTGGTATTCAAGTTGAGATACCACTTCTGGTATATCAGCTTGCGTTTGCGTGAGTACAATACTCGAACGTTATGCGTCTCAGCGCCCCCTGTGCGTGGACGTTTTGCAGTCAAGCGGACGAAGGGATTTATCCTATGTGCGGAATTGTCGGCTACACCGGCTCTGATATTGCAAAGAACATCCTGGTCACGGGCCTCAAGCGTATGGAGTATCGCGGCTATGACTCCTCGGGCGTCGCGCTCGAGGTGGGCGAGGGCGCCGCGGCGCACCTCGACGTCATCCGCCGCGTGGGCAAGGTCGCGGGCCTGGAGAGCGAGCTTTCCAACATCGACAGCGACGCTACCTGCGGTATCGGCCACACCCGTTGGGCCACCCACGGCAAGCCCTCCGTCGTTAACGCTCACCCCCACACCAGCTGTGACGGTCGTATCGCCATCGTCCACAACGGCATCATCGAGAACTTCGCCGAGCTGCGCGAAGAGCTGGAGGGCCGCGGCCACCACTTTAAGAGCGAGACCGATACCGAGGTCTTCGCGCATCTGATCGAAGAGGCTTATGCCGAGACGCACGACCTGATGGCCTCCGTGCGCGAGGCTTGCACCCACGTGGTCGGTGCCTATGGCCTGGCCGCCGTGTGCGCTGACGAGCCCGGCGTGATCGCCGTGGCCCGCAAGGATTCCCCGATCGTGGTCGGCGTGGGCGAGACCGGCGCCTATGTCGCCTCCGATGTCATCGCGCTCATCGACGCCACCCGCGATGTCGTGGTGCTCGAGGACGGTCAGTTTGCCAAGCTCGCGCCCGCAGGCGTCGAGTACACCGACGAGGCCGGCAACGTTATCGAGCCCAAGGTCACCCACATCGACTGGGACCTGGATATGGCAGAAAAGGGCGGTTATCCCGACTTTATGCTCAAGGAGATTCACGAGCAGCCGCGCGTCGTGCGCGACACGCTGGTTGGTCGTATGACACCGGCCGGCGAGCTCGACATCGACGAGCTGGGCCTTTCGCTCGAGGAACTCAACGACATCGACCGCGTCTACGTGATCGCTTGCGGCACCAGCTATCACGCTGGCCTCATTGCCAAGAATCTCATTGAGGGCTGGGCTCGCATCCCCACCGAGGTGGAGGCGGCCAGCGAGTTCCGCTATCGCAACCCCATCATCACGCCGACGACGCTCGTCGTGGCCGTGTCCCAGTCGGGCGAGACGGCCGACACTCTCGCCGCCATCCGCGATGCGCGCATCAAGGGTGCCAAGGTCTTCGGCATCACCAACGTGGTGGGCAGCCCCGTGGCGCGTGAGAGCGACGGCGTCATCTACACCAAGGCCAACAAGGAGATCGCGGTCGCCTCGACCAAGAGCTTCATCGGCCAGGTTGTGAGCCTGACGCTGCTGGCCCTGCTGCTGGCGCAGGTCAAGTACCGCTTGACCACCAAGCAGGCGCGCATGCTGTTCCGCGAGCTTTCCGATACGGCCGAGCAGATCCAGTGGATTTTGGATACCCAAACCGAGGCCGTTCATGAGGCCGCCCTGCTGTGCAAGGACGCGCAGTCCGCACTGTTTGTGGGTCGCGGCATGGGTGCCGCTATTTCCTACGAGGGCGCGCTCAAGCTCAAAGAGGTCAGCTACCTGCACGCCGAGGCATATGCCGCCGGTGAGATGAAGCACGGCCCCATTGCCCTGATCGACCTGGGCTTCCCTGTCATCGCTGTGGCCACCAAGAGTGCCACCTACGACAAGACCGTGTCGAACCTTATGGAGTGCAAGGCGCGCGGTGCCAAGGTCATCGTCGTTGCCACCGAGGGCGACGATGAGATCAACAAGATTGCCGACTGCATCATCCGCGTGCCGGCAGTCCGCGACGTGTTCAGCCCCATCACGGCGAGTGTCCCGCTGCAGCTGCTCGCCCGCGAGGTCGCCATCCTGCGCGGCTGCGACGTCGACCAGCCCCGCAACCTGGCGAAAAGCGTCACGGTCGAGTAGTTGGTTCCGCCGTTCTAGCGACTAAGGCCCGGCTCCGCATCAAGACGGAGCCGGGCCTTTTTTGCATTTGACCAGATAAAACCTGCCAAAATGAACCTGTCCCTTTTTGGCAGGTTAGCGGAGCTTGCTGGTCTCGAAGTACTCGGGGAACTGGTCCAGAACCTCGGTTTGGTTGCGGAACATCATGTGCAGGTGCTTGCTGACCAAAAAGCTCGCTTCGATGGGGTCGCGACCGGCGATAGCGCGGCGAATCTGCTTGTGCTCGTTCACGATGTCCTGATTGTCGAGAACCTGCGTGGCGGCGCGCAGCCAGCGGAAGCGCTCCAGGTCGGCATTGGTCTCTTCGAGCCACGACCACACGGTGCTGCGACATGCGATGCTAAAAATCATGTGATGCATGAGGTTGTCGCTCAAAAAGAAGCCGATGCGATCCTCTTCGGCCATGGCTTTTTCCTGCAGCACGATGGCGCGGTCGAGCTGCTCGATGCCGGCCGACGTGGCTCGCGCACAGCACTCCACGATCACCTGCTTTTCCAGATGCTCGCGGATGTAACAGGCACTCTCGGCAAGGGTGAGGTTGATGGGTGAGACGTAGGTGCCGCTCTGGGGCACGGTGCGCACCAGGCCCTCTTGCGCCAGACGCACCAGTGCCTCGCGCACGGGCGTGCGACCCATATCTAGGTCGTCGCAAAGCTGCTTGACGCCCAGCTTTTCGCCCGGCTTGTAGTCCAGGTAGACGATTTTGCGTCGAATGGTGTGATAGGACTGGTCCTGTAGGCTCGTTTCCTGCTCGCCGACGTGCATCGATTCTTCCATAGCGCCTCGCAACTGTTCTATCAAACTCATATGTCAGTTGTTAATTATGCCGCGAATCAGCTCTCCGCGGTGGGTAATTCGGCTGTTGCCTGAGAACTATTGCGGCATCTTAGTCTGTGTTTGCGCAAGGCTGCGCTCAATGTTGCCGTATCATAAGCCGTCGCAAACGTGAAATAGAAAGAAGGAATCCCATATGCAACTGGCAAACATCGTACGCGAGCGCTGGAAAGGCGTCTTGTTCTGCCTGATCATCGCCATTCCCGCGACGTTGCTCGGCAAACAAATTGAGGTGGTCGGCGGTCCGGTATTTGCCATCCTCTTTGGCATGGTCCTGGCGCTCGTCTTTCCCAAGAATCGTCGCGAACAGCTCACCGCCGGCGTTACCTATACGTCCAAAAAAGTCTTGCAGTACGCGGTTATCCTGCTTGGCTTTGGCATGAACCTCTCCCAGATTCTGTCCAAGGGCGCCCAGTCGCTACCGATTATCGTGGCAACAATCTCGACCTCGCTTGTCATCGCCTTTGTGCTCTGCCGCGTTATGAACGTGCCGGGCAAGATCGCGACGCTTGTGGGTGTGGGTTCGTCGATTTGCGGCGGTTCTGCCATCGCCGCGACCGCGCCCGTCATCGATGCCGACGATCGCGAGATTGCCCAGGCTATTTCGGTCATCTTCCTGTTTAACGTTATCGCGGCGCTCGTGTTTCCAACGCTCGGCGGCATGCTCGGGCTGACCAACGAGGGCTTTGGCCTGTTTGCCGGTACCGCCATCAACGACACCTCGTCCGTAACGGCTGCGGCGAGCGCTTGGGACAGCATGCATCCCGGCGCCAATGTGCTCGAGAGCGCCACAGTGGTCAAGCTCACCAGGACGCTGGCCATTATTCCCATCACGTTGGTCCTCGCATGCTGGCAGATGCATCTGGCACGCAAGGCCGGTGGCGACGCTAAGAGCACGTTCTCGCTTAAACGCGCGTTTCCCATGTTTGTGCTGTTCTTTGTGCTGGCGAGCGTGATCACCACGGTGTTTCAGCTTCCTGTGTCCATCACGGCGCCCATCAAGGAGCTGTCGAAGTTCTTTATTGTGATGGCCATGGCGGCTATTGGTTTTAATACCGATATCGTCGAGCTGGTCAAAAAGGGCGGCAAGCCCATCGCGCTGGGCTTTTGCTGCTGGATTGGCATTGCGTGCATGAGTTTGGGAATGCAGCACGAGCTGGGAATCTGGTAGAGAAGTAGCTTGTTTGCGTGCTGCGTGTTGGTTGCTGGTGAGCGCAAGCCTGCAGTGGAGCGATAGGAGCTCTTGCGGGTATGGCTTGTCCGCAGGTTTATAAGTCCCGAAGAGCTCTTATCGCCCCGCCAGGATGGCGATGCGGGGCAACACCTATACTCGCAGGATGACGCTTTCTGCCCTATAGTGTTTGGTGAGCAATATCGTTCAATTTTGAAACACTCGGTCGTGCGACCGTCGACGGTTGCACGTCGCTGCGGACAGGGGCAAATAATGGATAGCGATGCCAAGCTGAACATCTTGACCGAGGCCCTGGCTGCTGCCGGGGCCTCGGCATTGGCAATCGATGCGCGTGGGGACGTCGCGATTTCGACCATGAATGACGCGGCGCTTGAGCGGGATGTGGCGGCTTTTGTTGCCGAGCGCCTCGACCGTATAGGAGACGGTGCGCGTCTGGTTATGGGGCGTGCGGGTGCGCGCCTGAGCCTGACCGTTCGCCCCACCGACAAAGAGGGCGGGGGCCTTTGGGTGGTCGTGGCGCGTGAGGTGCGCGCCGCCGCCGCGCATGCGGGCATCGAGTGGCTCAACGCCGACGAGGTCGAGGCCCGCTACGAATCGAGCGCGTACGGCATCGTTGAGGGGACGGCCTCGGTGGCTGCGCCGGTCGTCGAGAGCTACGCGCGCGGTGTGCCCCTTATGCTCGAGGGCGAGCTGGGAGCGGGCCAGGTCGAGATCGCCAAGCGCCTCTATCTGGACGGTCCTTTTGCCGATCAGCCCTTTGTTTCCGTTGCGCTCGATGAACTCACCGATCGCGGTTGGCGCCATATGCTCAAAAGCTCCGAATCTCCGCTGTTCCAAACGGGGCTGACACTTTGCATTGAGGGCTGGAACGCGGTTGGCCCCCAGCGCCTCCGCGAGCTGGTCTCCACGATGGCCGACACCGCGTTGGCGACGCGCTGCCATGTGGTGCTGACGGCGAATGACATGCCGGGCGGCAGCGAAAGTGATCAAGCCGCTTTTGTGACCGAGCGCTTCGCCTGTGCGGTGAGCGTGGCGCCGGCGATTGCCGAGCAGGGGGCCGCGTCGACGAAGGTTGCGCGCTATTTGGAATATCTCGCTGATGCATTTGGGACGGCAGCGCCCACGCTGTCTGCCGCGGCGACGAAGACGCTCGATGCTTACCGCTGGCCGCGCAATTATCTGCAGCTCCGCGAGGTCTCGGAACGACTGTATATATTGGCGGGGACGGGCACGGTGGACCGCGCTGTGGCGGAGGAAGTGCTCGCCCAAGAGGACGTGATTAAGACCGCAACCTTTGGCGCCCCGACGCTCGAAAGTGACCTGTATATCCTGCGACCGCTGGCCGATACCGAGCGAGATATCGCGCATCTGGTTGTAGACCATCTCCACGGCAACCGAACCCGTGCGGCGGAGGTGCTGGGCATAAGCCGTACAACGCTGTGGCGCTTGCTGAAGGACGATGATCGTTGAGCGAGGCGCCCGTGACCGCGCGCGACGCGTGTGCTACAGTCCAAAGCGTTATTGTTTCGATTTGGTTACGGCGTGCGAGGGCATATGGCTGAGACTTCAAAACCGAGCCGCAGAAGGCGGAGCGCCGCGCCGGTCAACCGACGCACGACATCGGTGACGTGGGGCAAACACGCCTCGGGGTTTGATGGCTCGTTCAAGCGCACTAAATACGGCTATCCTTCGGCAAGCGCCCGCTTGGCAATGCAGGCAGAGTCCTCGCTGCGGGGCCGCAAACGCGTGGTGGGCTCAAAGCTCAAGCACGACGGCACGCTTGGTTACATCAGCCGCGGGGCGGCTCGCCGCAGTGGGCTCAATCCTGCTGGTTGGCATCGGTATGTGCCGATCGTGGCCGTCGTTGCAGTGATCGTCATCGCGCTCGCCGCGCTCGGATATGCCGGCGGTGGCGCCAACTTGGACGCAATGTTTAAATCGCCCGAGCTCGCGCATGCAGGTACAGAAGTTGTCGAGGGCGCTCAGGCCCAGACGGGCGTCGCGCCCCAGCGCGGTATCGTTGCGGCGGCCTCCACCATCGCCGATGCGCAAAAGGACGAGGACGAACAGGGCGATGGCGCCGAAACGGCCCAGACGAACGAAACGACGACAACTCCATCGGCGGGATAAGTTGCGAGTGGGGCAGCTAATTTGGGACGGGGCTTTTTTAGCTGCCCAAGACAGTGGCTCATTCGATGTCAGTCGCCAAAAGCGAGCGAGCCGCATTTGCGCCAAGGTGACGTGAAATGAGAGGGCGCTGACCTTCTGGTCGCGCCCTCGAAATTGAACGTCAGATTGGCGTGAATGCGGCCCGCGCAGCGTCAACGAGCCCGCCGTTCGGTAGAACGGCGGAACTAATTACCTTACGTAGATGATGTTGTCGCGGCGCGGCTTTGCCTCGGGTAGTGTGTCCTCGGTGTAGCCAAGAATGCAGTTACCGACACCGCGCAGGCTGCCGTCGGCGGGCAGGCCCCAGCTGGCCAGCAGCTCCAGGCCCTCGGGCGAGTCAAAGACCTCATGCGCGCGGTGAATCCAGCACGAATCGACGCCCAGCGCATAGGCGGCGTTGAGCAAGTTGCCCATGGCGAGCGAGCCGTCTTCCAGATGTGTGGGCACGCTGCGGTCAACCAGCACCACCACAACGGTCTTGGCGCCATAGAAGGGGTCGCTGTTGCTGTCCATGACCTGGGCGTTGAGCTGTGAGAGACGCTCGACGGTCGCGGGGTCGGTGACGGCGACAAACGTCACCGGCTGGCGGCCCATGCCGCTCGGTGCATATTGGCCGGCTTCGATAATACGTGCAAGCTTTTCGGCCTCGACGGGACGATTGCTGTATTTGCGGCAGCTGCGGCGGTGAATGAGCGCTTCGATAGTCTCCATGGTGTCTCCTTGCGGTGGCGTTGCAGATGCCCCGTTCATACCCGTCGGGCTTAAACGATAGACGGTCAATTGCCCGGCCAAAAGGATAGATTCCAATTGGGAAAGTAGGTTTGCATAAAAGTACCTTCAGAATGTGACAAACAAATGGGATGGTTAAACGTTTTATCCCGTCTACCCTGCGGTTTTTTACCACTTGCCTAAATGACGAACGCATAACCTTTGATAAAGGTTTTACTAAAGGAGTACCAACGTTTATCAATGCGCCGTGGTGGCGCCGGGCCAGGAGGTAACATCATGTTCCAGGCTGGAGATGTCGTCGAGACCGATTTCGAAGGATTTCTGAAGCTGCTGCGTTCCAAGACGCGCGCTTTCGTGTCGATCAACGATCACGAGTACTACATCACGCACACCGATGGCTATTGGCGTGTTCAGGATTGCGAGGCCCTCAACGACAAGGGCCACTTTACTGACTGCTCCGAGCTGGTCAACACGGTCTGCGAGGTCGTCGAGCTGCCGTGGATTGCCGGCAAGAGCCTGCATGACAGCTTCTCGGGCGCTACGGTCTATGAGGCCGTCGCTGCTTAACAGGCAATAAAACTCGATTTTCACGTGACCGCTGGCGCCGCCCCCGCGCCAGCGGTCTTTTTCTGTCGATAGGCCAAAAAAATGCACGCATTTGCGGAGAGCCTGTTGACGATAGTCAAAACTCGGACTAATCTAGAGACACAAAATTGGTCAAAAATCGGACAATCGAATGGTGGGATAGATAAATAGTGCGGTTGCGTTGGTCGACTTCGACCGATTGCTCAATGGACTCGACCATATCTATTCGGAGTTCTCGCGCGCCTGCGGCCTTTCGGACTGCGCTTACTGGATGCTCGTCGATACCAGCACGGCGGGCGGCAGTATTGCCGTAAGCCGTCTGACAAGCGAATGGTTCTACAGCAAGCAGACCATCAACTCGGCAATTAAAACCTTGACGGCGCGGGGCTTCGCAACGTTGGAGTTTGCCGAGCGTTATGCGCTGCCGGCACTCAAGGCCGAGCAGCGAGCCTTTGGCGCGCTTGAGCCATGTGAGCAGCGCGAGATTATGCGCTTGATCGGCAAATTCTCTCAGGTGCTCGGCGATGAGTGCGATGCCTTTAAGCAGCATATCGCTGCCGAGAGCCAAGCCGAGAATCAAGGTGAGGGGGAGTCGTGCGACTGTTAATGAGGTTTTTGAAGCCCTATCGAGGGCTTGTCGCAGTGACGCTGCTGGTGCTGCTGGTGGATAACGTCGGTACGCTGTTGGTTCCCACGATGCTGGCGAACATGGTCAACACCGGTATTACCACGGGCGATGTCGACTACATTTTGCGCAACGGCCTATACATGTTTATCGCGACCAGCATGGCTAGCGGCGGCACGGTGCTGGGCTGCTATCTTTCGGCGCGCCTGGCCGCCAACGTGGCTTGCGATATCCGCAATGCCGTGTACGACAAGTCGCTCGAGCTCGCGGCCAGCGATTTTGAGCGCTTTGGCACCGGATCGATGATCACGCGCTCGCTCAACGACATCAACGTGATTCAGCAGGCGATTCTGCAGACGATTCAGCTGGTGCTGCCCGTGCCGTTTTTGGCTGTGGCGGGCATCATCTTCGCCTGGTTTATCGATCCCGCCATGGGCACGCTTCTGGGCGTAGTCGTTGCGATTGTGCTGGTGGCGGCGGTCTTTACGGTTGCCAACGCGGCGCCGATTTTTATGCGCCTACAGGGCTTTATCGACCGCATGAACGTGGTGCTGCGCGAGAATATTGTGGGCGTGCGCGTCATCCGTGCGTTTAACAAGGAGCGCCACGAGGAACGGCGTCTGGACGAGGTGTTTAGCGAATACGCCGCCAACGCCATCAAAGTCAACCACCTGTTTGTGGGCCTCGACAGCTCAAGCTTCTTTTTGATGAACATCGCCGAGGTGGCGGTGCTGTGGGTGGGCGGCAACCGCGTAGGTGCCCACGCCATGCAGATTGCGAGTATCTCGGCGGTGCTGGAGTATGCAATTCTGATCCTGTTCTTTGTGATGATGGCCCAGATGGTGGTACTGACGCTGCCGCGTGCTGCCGCGTGCCTGAACCGTGCGCAGCAGGTGTTGGAGATTGAGCCGAGCATCGTCGATGGCGAGCGCACGCTGGATGACGGGGCGCGCGAGCCCCAAGACGAAGCCGATGCGGTGGCCGTGTTCGACCACATGTCGTTTCGCTTTGACGATGCCGACGAGGACACCCTGTGCGACCTGAGCTTTGCCTGCCGTCGCGGTCAGACGACTGCGATCGTTGGCTCGACAGGCTCGGGCAAATCGACGGTGGCAAAGCTTCTGCTGCGCTTCCACGATGCCACCAAGGGCTCCATTCGCCTGAATGGTGTGGACCTGCGCGAGCTTACGCAAGATGAAATCCGCGGGCGCATTGCCTATGTGCCGCAGAAGGCGTGGCTGTTCTCGGGCACGGTGGCGAGCAACCTTCGCTTTGGTAACGAAGGCGCGACCGAGGGCGACATGCTTCACGCGCTTGAGGTTGCCCAGAGCACCTTTGTACTCGACCAACCGCAGGGGCTCGATACCCCGGTTGCCCAGGGCGGTACGAACTTTTCGGGCGGCCAGCGCCAGCGCCTGGCCATTGCTCGCGCGCTCATGAAGCATGCCGATCTATATATCTTCGACGATAGTTTTTCGGCCCTGGACTTTAAGACCGATGCCGCCCTGCGTCATGCGTTGCAAGACGAGACGCGCGACGCCGCGGTGCTCATCATCGCGCAGCGCATCTCGACTATTTTGCATGCCGACCAGATCGTTGTGCTCAAGGACGGCGAGGTCGTGGGCTTGGGCACGCATGGCGAGCTTATGGAAACCTGCGAGGTGTACCGCGCCATCGCGGAATCGCAAATGAAGGGAGGTGAGTAGCATGACCGGGGAGCTCAAGAAGCAGGGCGGCGTTGATGACGCCGCTGCCGCGGGACTGGTCGAGGAAACGGCTGCCGCGTCGACCGAGCTGGATGACGCCGCCAAGCGCGAGGCTCGCCGCCAAGCGCTCTACGAGGAAAACGAACGTGCCGAGGACGAGCGCGCCCGCGCCGAGGCAGAGCGTATGCGCGACGTGGACGACGAAGACGAGGACGAGACGCCTCGGGATACCTGGGCGACGGTGCGCCGCCTGTGGAGTGAGGCTGCCGGCGACCATTGGCGCTTCTATATCGTGTTCGCGAGCATTGTGTTCTATGTCATCTTTAACACCGCCGCGCCGGCATATAGCGCCCGCGTGATCGATGAGCTGTGGGGCCACATTCAGGTGGCGTTTGCCAACGACACCACTTTCAGCATCACCTGGGAGAACTGCGGCAAGACCATTTTCGTCTACTTTATGATCTGGACTGCCGCTGCCTCGTTCTATGCGCTCCAGAGCTTTTTGATGTCGAGCGTCGCTGAGCGTCTCAATCTGCGCCTGCGCAACCGCATCGCGCAAAAGCTCAACCGTCTGCCGCTCGCCTATTTTGACGCGCATCGTCCCGGCGAGGTCGTCAGCCGCGCGACCAACGACCTGGACAAGATGTCCGAGAGCATGCAGCGCGGATTGCTGCAGCTGCTCGTGTCGATCGGCACGGTTGTTGGTGCTGTGAGCGTGATGTTCGTGTTCAGCGTGCAGCTTACGCTCGTCTTTCTGTTCTTTACGGCACTGTCGCTGCTGGTGACGAAGGTCGTCTCGCGCCGCACACACGATGTGACGGGCGAGCGCCAGGAGTGGGTGTCCAAGATTACGAGTGCGGTCGAGGAAGGCTATTCGGGCCGTCTGGTGATCCGCGCGTTTAACCGCGAACGTCAGAGCTCCGCTGAGGTGCACGAGGCTTCGAAGGAACTGGCTCGTGTGAGCACCAAGGCCGACTTTATGATCAATGCTGTCGGCCCCGCAGTGCGCTTTATCGGCCGTTTGGCGCAGATCGTTATTGCGCTTGTGGGCTGCAGCATGTTGGTTGCCGGGCATATGACCGTCGGCGTGTTCCAGGCGTTCTTCCAGTTTATCTATGAGGCGTCCGAGCCCATGACGCAGCTGTCGTTTACCTTTAACTCGCTGCAGAGCGCGCTGGCGAGCGCCGAGCGCGTGTTCGACCTGCTCGATGAGCCCGAGATGGAGGCCGATCCGCTGCCGGACAAGGCCGCCAAGCTGCCGGGTCGCGTGGAGGGCCGCGTCTCCTTTGAGCATGTGCGCTTTGGTTATTCGCCCGACAAGCCGCTTATGCGCGACGTGTCGTTTACCGCCGAGCCGGGCCAGAAGATTGCCGTGGTGGGAACCACGGGCGCAGGCAAGACGACGCTCATCAACCTGCTCATGCGCTTCTACGAGATTGACGGCGGGCGTATTACGCTCGACGGCGTGGATACGAGCCGCATGGATCGCGGCGAGCTACGGCAGCAGTTTGGCATGGTGCTGCAGGACGCCTGGCTGTTCGATGGCACGATTGCCGAAAACATCGCCTACGGCTGCCCCGAGGCAACGCGCGACGAAATTGTGGCCGCGGCTCGTGCCGCGCAGGTCGACTTCTTTGTGCGCACCATGCCGCAGGGCTACGACACGCGCGTGGCCAACGATGCCGAAAGCATCAGCCAGGGCCAGCGTCAGCTGCTGACCATCGCACGCGTGCTGCTCAACAACCCGGCGATTCTCATCCTGGACGAGGCGACCTCAAGCGTGGACACGCGTACCGAGCTTGCCATCGGCCGTGCCATGGATGCGCTTATGCGCGGGCGCACGAGCTTTGTGATCGCACACCGCCTGTCGACGATTGTGGATGCCGACCTGATCTTGGTCATGGATCACGGCAACATTATCGAGCAGGGCACGCATAAGGAGCTGCTGGCTGCCGAGGGTGCCTACGCCGACCTCTATCTGAGCCAGTTCGCATAATGTGACAAAGGGACAGTCCCGCATGTCACATCACAAATAAGGCGCGCCGGGGGTGAATCCTCTGGCGCGCCTTTGCGTTGGCGTCAATGTTGTCGGTGGTCGTCCGCCTCTAGCGTTCGTCCGCGAGCTTGGCGATGAGGGCTTTGAGCTCGGCCACCTCTCGCTCGAGTTCTTTGACGCGGCGGGCGTTCTCGGTGATGCCCTGGCGGTTGAGCGCGGACTGCTCGGCGGCGTCGTCGGGCATGTACTCGCGATGCTGCTTGGCATCGAAGCTCTCCTCGAACACGCGGCAGCCGTTGCGCTTGATGATGCGTCCCGGCACGCCCACGACGGTGCAGTTGTCGGGCACGTCCTTGACGACAACCGAGTTGCCGCCGATCTTGACGTTGTTGCCGATGCGAATGTTGCCGAGCACCTTGGCACCCGTGCCCACGGTGACGTTATCGCCGAGCGTTGGGTGGCGTTTGCCGGTCTCGTTGCCGGTGCCGCCGAGCGTAACGCCCTGGTAAAGTACACAGTTGTCGCCCACGACGGTGGTCTCGCCGATGACGACGCCCATGGCATGGTCGATAAAGAAGTGCTTGCCGATCTGTGCGGCGGGATGAATCTCGACGCCGGTGATGTGGCGGGTGATTTGCGAGAGCACGCGGGCGAGCGAGCGATGACCGTGCTCCCAGAGCCAGTGCTCGGGCACGTGGTTCCACTTGGCGTGCAGGCCAGGATAGGAAAGGAAGATGACCAGACCGTTTTGCGCGGCGGGGTCCTGCGCTTGGACGGTCTTGATGTCCTCGCGAATGGTATTGATAAAGCTCACCGGCCGCCCTCCCTTAGCGCCATGGCAATGCGATTCAATAAAGTATAGCGATTCGCTAGGGATTAGGAAGGACAATCTTGGCGGCATTGCGCGACAGGTGTCAGTTATGCAAACTTGCTGGTAATGGAGTCATGCTTTTGTGGGGTTGCGCACGAGGGGGCACCGCAACCGTATACTGGTCAACTTGGACGTATCCGCGCCCACAACTGAGAGGTTTTACTTCATGGGTTTCATCAATTTTATTGCCGAGCTGCTTAAGGACCCGCGCACCGCGATCGCCAGCTGGATCGCCGCCGGCCCGCTTATGGCCTACGGCTGCGTGTTCCTGATCATCTTTATCGAGACGGGCGTGGTGTTCTTCCCATTCCTTCCCGGTGATTCGCTGCTGTTCGCCTCGGGTTTCTTTGCCCACAATGGCGGCTTTAACATTGTGGCGCTTCTGGCCACCGCATGGGCCGCTGCCATTTTGGGCGATCAGTGCAACTTTATGATCGGTCACTTCTTTGGCAAAAAGATCATCGCTTCGGGCAAGGTCAAGGCCATGACGCCCGAGCGCATTAAAAAGTCCGAGGACTTCTTGGACAAGTGGGGTCACCTGGCCATCTTCCTGGGTCGCTTCTTCCCGTTTATCCGCACCTTTGTGCCCTTTATCGCTGGCATGGGCGGCATGCACTGGCGCAACTTTGTCGTCTTTAACGTGCTGGGCGGCATTACCTGGTCGACGGTCTTTACGCTGCTGGGCTACTTCTTTGGCGGCATTCCCTTTGTGCAGGAGCACTTTGAGCTGCTGATCGTCGGCATCGTTGCCGTGTCGATCATCCCGACCGTGGTCGGTCTGGTCAAGGCTAAGCTGGGCAAAAAGAACGCGTAGCTCGAGCCAGCGCGCAAACCGTGCAGTTGAGGCCCGTCACCGCTTACGGTGGCGGACCTCTTTAGTTTCGGTCAAATGAAAATACTTTACTTAGTTAAAGAAAAGCGTTTTATTAGACGCGTACGGGGAGTACAATCTCGTGCATGCGAATCGACGTGCCATCGGCTTTGATGCTGTTCGCGTGTCCCGTCCGGCTCTACGCTCCGGGCGTGCGACGTTGCGACGCGGTCGGCCTCGGTCCTTGCGTGCGGGTTCGCGAGTATGCAACTGTGTATGTAAGGAGCGACATATGACTGTCGAGAAGAAGGATATCGATTGGGGTAGCCTCGGCTTTGGCTACATGAAGACCGATTACAGCTACGAGGCCCATTGGAAGGACGGCGAGTGGGACGAGGGTGGCCTGACCACCGACCACACCCTGCATGTCTCCGAGTGCGGCGGCATCTTCCATTACTGCCAGGAGGTCTTTGAGGGCCTGAAGGCCTACACCGCCGAGGACGGCAGCATCGTCTGCTTCCGCCCCGACATGAACGCCGAGCGTATGTACAACTCTGCGCAGCGCCTCGAGATGCCCCCGTTCCCCAAGGACAAGTTCGTTGAGGCCGTCAAGCAGGTCGTCTCTGCCAACGCCGCCTGGGTTCCGCCCTTCGGTTCCGGCGCGACCCTGTACGTGCGTCCGTTTATGATCGGCTCCGGTGACGTGATTGGCGTGGCTCCCGCTCCTGAGTACACGTTCCGCATCCTCGTGACCCCGGTCGGTCCGTACTTTAAGGGTGGCCTCAAGCCCGTCAAGCTGCGCGTTTCCGAGTACGACCGTGCCGCACCGCACGGCACCGGCAACATCAAGGCCGGCCTGAACTACGCCATGTCCCTTAAGCCCACGATGGAGGCCCATCGCGAGGGCTATGCCGAGAACCTGTATCTCGACTCCGAGTCCCGCACCTATGTCGAGGAGACCGGTGGCGCCAACGTCCTGTTCGTGAAGGAGGACGGCACGCTCGTCGTTCCGCAGTCGCACACCGACTCCATCCTGCCCTCTATTACCCGTCGCTCGCTCGTTCAGGTCGCTCAGGACCTGGGTATGACCGTCGATCAGCGCCCCGTCGAGTGGGCCGAGGTCAAGGCCGGCACCTTTGTGGAGTGCGGCCTGTGCGGCACCGCTGCCGTCATCTCCCCGGTGGGCGAGATTGACAACAAGGTCTACGGCGCTGACGAGACCGTGACCTTCCCGGCTGGCTGCACCGAGATCGGCCCTGTGATGAAGAAGCTTCGCGAGACCCTGACTGGCATCCAGTCTGGTGCTGTCGAGGACAAGCACAACTGGGTTTACACCGTCGCGTAAGCTGTCTTAGCTGTCCGGCCCGAGGGCGACCTTCCTTTCCGGCGCGTCCTCGGACATGAAAGAACCCCCGCTGCGCACTACGTGCGGCGGGGGTTCTTTCGTCCTGCGGAGTGCGCCGGAAAGGAAGGCCGCGCTTTTGTTTTAGTTCGCGCCATGTGGGGGTGGCGGCGACGTGCATTTTTGCGAGTATTCTGCAATCGAAGGCCCCTGCATACCGACCTCGGGCAAAAAATCGGGATTTCTCGATGTTTTCTACGGATGATGGGCGGGGTTATGGGCTGACAGCGTTTGATTTGCAGGGACATTCGCGGTCTTTGGCATTTATCGTGGCGCCCGAAGCTCTTGGCTATGTTGAATACTCCTAAAAATGCACGGCGCTTAGAGGGGGACCTTCGCGAAAAAGGAAACCGCCCCGTCGAAGTATGCATTCGACGGGGCGGTTTATGCGTTTGGCCGATTAAGGATGCGCTGCCAAACTACTAGAACTTGACGGTCGGGGCCTGGCGGGCTGCTTCGGCGGCCTCGAAGCCCTGGCGCTCCTTAAACTGGAAGATGCCGGCAAAGATGACAGCCGGGAACGTCTGAATGGCGTTGTTGTAGCTGAGCACGCAATCGTTGTAGCTCTGGCGTGCGTAGCTAATCTTGTTCTCGGTATCCTCGAGCGATGCCTGCAGCTGCGTAAAGTTGGTGTTTGCCTTAAGATCGGGATAGGCCTCGGCTACGGCGAAGAGCTGACGCAGCGCACCGGTCAGCACGTTGTCGGCTTCCATCTTGGCCTCGGGCGTGGTGGCCTTGACGGCGGTGTTACGCGCGCTGATCACGGCGGAGAGCGTCTCCTGCTCGTGCTTGGCGTAGCCCTTGACGGTCTCGACCAGGTTGGGGATCAGGTCGTTGCGGCGCTGCAGCTGCGTATCGATGTTCTGCCAGGCGTTATCAATGCGGTTACGCTTGGTGACCATGTTGTTGTAGATGCCGGCGATGGCGCAGACAATCACAATGACAACAACGATGCCGATGATGACGGTAATCATGATGTCTCCGTTTCGAATGGCCGCGGCGGCATGCGCCAGCTGCCGTTGGTATAACGCTACTAGTATACCCGCAACGTTTTGCCGTGCCGAACTTTCCGGCAAGCGTTATGTTTTCGGCGGGGTTGGCACCGGGGCAAAGCGCGCGAGGTACAGGTGTAAGATATGCGACAGATTGACGAGTGTTGTCTTTGCCCTGAGGATGGCGATACCAGTGGACCTTCGCATTAAGAAAACCTACCGCGCCCTGTTCGATGCCTTCACCGAGCTTCTCGAGGAGCATCGTTTTGAGGACCTGACGGTTGCCATGCTGTGCGACCGCGCCATGATTCGCCGCACGACGTTCTACAAGCACTTTCGCGACAAGAACGATTACTTTGCCTTTTATATCGATGAGCTCATGTCGGGCTTGCCGCAAAAACAGCCCGATGAGGCCGGCGCAGTGTCTGCCGAGGACGTGCGCGCGCTTCGGCACGCGATTTTGGACGATGCCATGGATTTGATTCTGACGCACGAGCGGCTCATGGATAACATTTTGGCAAGCAGCATGTCGGGCATGTTGACCAACGTTATTTGCGACCGCATTGCCCGCTCCATCCGCGAGCGTGTGATGAACGTGCTTGCCGAGGATGCCCTGGCCCCCGTGTCACTCGAGACGACGTCTGAGTTTGTCGCCGGCGGTATTATTCGACTTTTCACGATATGGTGGGAATCGGGCCACGATCTTGAGCGTCGACCTGAGATGGCCGACGTGGTCGATGCGCTGTTCGAGCGAACCATGACGCCGGTGCATCACTAGAAGTGGCGGAGAGAGGGGGATTCGAACCCCCGGAACGCTCTCGCGCTCAACGGTTTTCAAGACCGCCGCATTCAACCGCTCTGCCATCTCTCCGTGAGTCGTAATGATAGCATCGTTTTGAATTTGCAACAGGGAAGGCGAACGATGACGATCACCGAAATCGACGAGAAGTTCATGCGCGAGGCGCTGGCGGAGGCGCGCGCCGCTGCGGCAGTGGGCGAAGTGCCCATTGGCGCTGTGGTGGTGCGCGCGGGTGAGACCGTCGCGCGGGCGCATAATCGTCGCGAGCTCGACCAGGACCCTTCGGCTCATGCAGAGTTCGCGGCCCTGTGCGCTGCCGCTCGGTCGCTCGGTCGCTGGCGCCTTTCCGATTGCACGGTCTACGTGACGCTCGAACCCTGCTGCATGTGCGCGGGTCTTATGGTTAACGCGCGCGTGGGGCGCTGCGTGTATGGCGCGAGCGACGCCAAGGCGGGCGCGTTGGGTTCGCTGTATGACCTCAATGCCGATTCGCGCCTGAATCATCGGTTTAACGTGACGGCCGGGGTCCTGGCGGATGAATGCCGTGAGCTGCTGAGTAGCTATTTTGGCGGTCTGCGCGGAGCGGGCGGCGCTGATTGCGGTTGTGGGGCTGATCTTGAAGCACACGCCGCTCACGCCGCAGCGCTTGCAGGTGTCGGTGAGGATGCTGGCACGGTGGTTGACTTTGGTCCTGCGTGCCGCCGGCCCCGCCGTGTGCTGCTGGCGATCGACTCCTTTAAGGGCAGCGTTTCGAGTGCGCAGGCGGAGGCGGCGGTTGCCGAAGGCGTGCGCCGCGTTTGGCCCGATGCTCAGGTGGCCGCGTTGCCGCTGGCGGATGGCGGCGAGGGGACGCTCGACGCCATCGCCGCGCGTGGTGGCGAGCTTTCGACCTGCGAGGTCGCAGGCCCCTTGGGTGACCGCGTATCTGCCCGGATGCTGGTGGACGGCGAGCACGAGTCCGCGGTCATCGAGATGGCCGAGGCGGCGGGTATTGGGTATTCATCCTGCACGGAGTCGGCGGCGTTGGCGGCCACAACCTATGGCGTGGGCGAACTGATGCTTCATGCGGTTCGCGCGGGTGCAAAGACTATCTATATTGGCTTGGGCGGCAGTGCCACCAACGACGGCGGCGCCGGCATGCTGCAGGCGCTGGGCGCGCGTGTGGTCGATGATCGGGGCTGCGATGTCGCCCTCGGTCTTGCAGGCCTTGAGCAGGTGGCGAGCGTTGATTTGGCGCCAGCGCTGCAGGCTTTGGATGACGCTCGTATCGTTGTGCTTTCCGATGTCGAGAATCCGCTCGTAGGGCGTCGCGGCGCGCTTGCGGTGTTCGGCGGACAGAAGGGCCTGCCGACGCGGGATGCCGAGGTACTGCGCAGGTACGACAGCTGGATGGTCGGCTACGGTCGCTTGCTCGACGCTGCGATTGCCGGAGCTCGAGCCCAGGGTTTGTTGCGCACACCCGAGGGTGTACGGACATTTGGCTCGGTGCTCGGCGTGCCCGGCGCGGGTGCTGCCGGTGGCTTGGGCGCGGCGTTGCTGGCGCTCGGGGCGGAGCTACGCTCGGGTGTGGAGACGGTGCTCGATCTCGTGGGGTTTGACGAGCTCGTGCGCGATGCCGACCTGGTCATAACAGGCGAGGGCAATATGGATGAGCAGTCCGCTGCCGGTAAGGCGCCGGTGGGTGTAGCCCGTCGTGCGAAGCGATATGGCAAGCCGGTGATTGCTGTCGTGGGCGGTCGAGCTGACAACCTCGATGCGGTGTATGGGCAGGGCGTCGACTTGGTGCTTCCGATCTGCCGCAAGCCCATGCCTCTCGACCAGGCGCTCAATCCTCAGGAAGCCACAACCAACCTCATCTTCGCCGGTGAATCAGCCGCCCAAGCCTACGACCTCGCTCGCCTCTAAGGCCTATCTCCCTATAAGTTGCGGTGGAATACGGAGTGTTTTTGCCTTTAAGGTGCCAATTCAGTCCGTATTCCACCGCAACTTCGAGAATGGCCATTCGAGGTTGGCTGCCTTGGGTCTTGGGTCGGACCGTTTGCCACGAAATGCGGCCATCTACTACGTTAAACCGGCCACCTTCGACCATCCCGGAATTTGCAAAAACAAAACCGACGCTCCTATAAGTTGTCAAGAGGCAGTTTGCGGGAGCGCTCTCTCCAATTCGCACAGGAGCTCGTAATACCTCCTCTCCAGTTTCGTCGACCGC
>UQIQ01000016.1 GCA_900541185.1 uncultured Collinsella sp. | reverse complement strand
TACGAGATGACGTCGAGTCTCGTGGGCTCGGAGATGTGTATAAGAGACAGTGCAGGGAGCATGTGATCACAGGGCTTGAAAAGAAAGTTGAGCAAACACTGTGTCTGATCAACAGCAAGAAAACGAAATAACGACGACGCAAGCCGCTCCCGCTGCACCGGTTGTGTCGGACCAGGTCGCGGCGCCCGCGCAAGCCTCGGCTCCTGAGACGCCTACGCCTGCAACGGCTGAGAAGGCCGTTCCTGCAACTGGTGAGGAGGCTGTTCCGGCAAAGCCCAAGCGCACGCGCCGCGCGGCCAAGCCTGCCGCTGACGGCGAGGAGGTCACCAAGCCCAAGCGCCGTACTACGCGCACGACACGCGCCAAGCGCACCGTTGTAGCTGACTCCTCGGCGCCGATTTCCGATGAGGTCGCGCAGGCACGTGCGTTGGCGCAGATTAGCGAGGCTCAGGTGGTGCGCGCCCGCCGTCGTGCTGCCGAGCGTGAGGCCGCGGCTCTGACCGAGCTTGCAGCTCCGTCTGTGCCTGAGACGCCTGCCGCCGACCAGCCGACCGAGAAGCCGGTACCGCGCACACGCCGACGCACGGCTGCTAAGGCCGAGCAGGTTGCCGATCAGGTAACCCCTGAGCTCACCGAGGCTTCGGTCCGTTCCGCGGCAGGGGAGGGCGCATCGCCTGCTGAGTCCGCTGCGCCTGTCGAGGCCAGCGAAGTTCCCGTTGTCGATCCGGCTTTGCGCCCGCACCGTCGCGGTCGCAAGCCCAAGGCCTTCGTCGAGGCAGAGAAGGCCGCAGCCGCAGCTGCAGCCGCTCGGGATGCTGCGGCGACCGCCGAGTCTGCAACCGCCGCCGACGCGCCCGTCCAGGATGCTACGACTTCCGAGGCTGCTCCCGCCGATGTCGAGCCCGCCGACGTCCGTCCCGGTCGCAGCCGTCGCACTGCTGCTAAGCGCACGTCCAAGGCCAAGGCTGCCAAGAAGGGTGCATCCGAGGATTCCGCCGAGACGACCGTCGATGCATCGACTGATGCCGCCGAGCCCCAGGACGTTGAACAGCCTGCGTCCGAGAAGCCCAAGCGCGGTCGCAAGAAGTCCGCTAAGGCCAAGGCGTCCGAGCAGCAGGCCGAGGCCGAGCTGCAGGGCGATTCCAAGGCCGAGGCCAGCGATGATACTGCGGCTAACGCCGATGCCGCCGCAACCGGTGGCGCCGCGCCCGCCGAGGCCGAAGACGGCGCTCGCCCCAACCGTCGCCAGCACAAGCGCAACGACGAGCGCAGCGAGCGCAAGGACGACCGCAACAACGACCGTCGCAACCGCCAGCGCGATCGCAAACAGCGCAACAAGGAGCGCAACGCCGCCCCCACCGAGCCCACGCTTTCGCGTGAGGAACTTGCGGCCATGAAGGTCGCCGAACTGCGCGAGAAGGCCAAGGAGTTCGAGATTGAGACGACCGGCAAGAAGAAAGCCGAGCTCGTCGAGGAGATCTACGTCACCGCCGCGAAGGCCGAGGGCTTCCGCGACATCAAGGGCATTCTGCAGATTCGCCCGGACAGCTCCGGCATCATCCACGCCCATGGCTACATGAAGTCCAACGACGACGCCTTCGTGCCCGCCTACCTCATCCGCTCCGCGCGCCTGCGCACGGGCGACGTCATCGAGGGCTCGCTGCGTCCTTCGCGCGGCGGCGACAAGCGCGCCGGCCTCGCCAAAATCACGACCGTCAACGGTCTGGACCCCGAGCAGATTCGCAACCGTCCCAAGTTCGGCGACCTCACCCCAGTCTATCCCAACGAGCCGCTGCGCATGGAGCACGGCAAGGACTCCATTACCGGTCGCGCCATCGACATCGTGTCGCCGATTGGCAAGGGTCAGCGTGGCCTGATCGTGTCCCCGCCCAAGGCCGGCAAGACCACGATCCTCAAGAAGATCTGCCAGTCTATCTCGATCAATAATCCCGAGGTACACCTCATCTGCCTGCTCGTCGACGAGCGCCCCGAAGAGGTCACCGACATGCAGCGCTCCATTAAGGGCGAGGTCGTGGCCTCCACCTTCGATATGCCCGCGGACAACCACACTCGCGTGGCCGAGCTCGTCATCGAGCGCGCCAAGCGCATCGTGGAACTGGGCGGCGATGTTGTAGTTGTGCTCGACTCCATCACGCGTCTTGCCCGCGCCTACAACTTGGCGGCGCCCGCCTCGGGCCGCATCCTTTCGGGCGGCGTCGATTCGGCGGCCCTGTATCCGCCCAAGCGCTTCCTGGGCGCAGCCCGTAATATCGAGAACGGTGGCTCGCTCACCATCCTCGCCTCCGCACTCATCGATACCGGTTCCAAGATGGACGAGGTCATTTTTGAGGAGTTCAAGGGCACCGGCAACATGGAGCTTAAGCTCGACCGCGACCTGGCCGACCGCCGCATCTTCCCGGCTATCGACCCCGTTGCCTCCGGTACACGTAACGAGGACCTGTTGGTCGACGAGCAGATGCGCCCGTTTGTCTTTGGTCTGCGTCGCATTCTTGCCGGCATGAACAACACCGAGCGCGCAGCCGCATCGTTTATCAAGGGTCTTAAGGGCACCAACACCAACCAGGAGTTCCTGGTGCGTTCGGCCAAAAAACACAGCGACTACGAGCAGACGTTCTAGGTTGTCATCCACGCGCAGCGATAGTTATCAATGCGATAAAGGGTCGGGGCTTTGAGCCTCGGCCCTTTTCCATAGCGCCGCTCCGCGCTTATTTTTGACCGTAAGACCGACGAGCAGCAGGTTTCCCGTTTCAATCCGACATCGTCGCTTGCAATCGGCAGGGCGGTTTCGCATAATAGCTTTTAAGCTTCGCGACGGAAAACGCAGATGAAACGAACCATATACCGTTGCTTTGGGGCATAGCCCCGCTTCATCTTCTCTCGCGCAGCCAACTGAATGATGCGATTTTGGTGCTGGAAGATGGGGAGAGCTCATGGCTTCTTCTGATGCAACACAACGAGCAGTCCTTGCCGGACTTTCGTGCGGGATCGGCCTTGCCGCTCCCGTGGTTATGTATGCCGCGACGCTGCCGTTTTCGTCGGTGAACGAGACGGTCGTGGCGGGTGCGGTTCCCTTCGCCGTGGGCGCGGTGGCGGGCGTGGGCATCTATGCCGCCTCGCTGGGTATCTCCGAGTATCGTGCGCAGCGTGAAGAGCGTCTGTTCCAGCCCGATGCCATGGGCGGTGCCGCCAATCTCAATCAGCATCAAAGCGAGTTCAAGACCGCCTCGATTCCAGCTCAGCAGCAGGATGCGACTCCTTACGCTGCGACTTCTGCTTCTCAGGCTCAGTCGGAGCAGTCTACCTCGGCATTCCTTTCCGGCCTGACTGGTGCGTTCCAGCGCCGTCATGTCGATGATGGTGTCCCTACCATCGCTCGAGCCGCAGATGCTATGGACGAGGCCGAGGCTTGGTCCATGATCGACAGTATGTTCGACGACGATTCGCCGGTTAGCTGCGACCCTGCACGCTCGCGCGACGTCTATCAAGTCGCCATCGACGAGCTCACCAACGGCGGGCAGACCGGCTCCTTCAATCGCGACGACATCGCCGCCGCGGCGCGTGCCGTGTCGGGCTCCCAGGCCGCCCCTGCGGGCAGCACGGCGGCTTTCGTGGCACTCGTTGCCAACGCGGCAGCCAATAACGCCTACAGCGCTACCTCGGCGGACGCGAACGCTTCTGCCGACAATTCGTACGTTGATGAAGCCATGGCCGCGGACGAGGAGGCCGTTGCCGCCCGCCGTGCCGCCGAAAGCTCGTTGTGGGGCGCTCCTGCCCAGCAGCAGGCGGCTGAGGCTGCGCCGTACAATGCAAACCTCGCCAGCATGCCTATCATCTCCGGTGCCGCGGACATCGATCTCGATGACCTCGATGAGCCTGCAGCCATCACCGCATCGATTGATGCCCAAGATCGCATCAACACCGGCGACCTTCCAGATGCCTCGCTCGAGGTTGATGTCCCCATGGCCGATTACTCGGGCCACGAGGACATGTGGGCCGCCGCCACCGCGATCCTGGATGAGATTGACGAGCCTGCTCCTGTTACGGCCCCCGCTCCCGTCGCTGCCCCTCAGCCTGCTGTCCCCGCCTATGTCGGCCGTCACAGTGCTGTGTTCCCCGAGGATACTGCCCGTATCTCGCGCGAGAGCATCGAGCGAGCCGAGGCTATTGCTGCCGGCATTATGGAAAATCGTCGTCACGAGCGCGTCAATCAGATCCTCGAGGAAGAGATCGAGCGCCTGCAGTCCTCTACCGCCAAGCGTACGGGCCGTGCCTATCTGAGCGTTATCGAGGGCGGTACCGCCAGCTTTGCGCCGCTCCGCGCGGAGGCATAACTTCTGCATGGTTAAGATCAATCGAAAATGGGCGGTCGTGACCTGCCTGATGGCGCTCTTGATCTGGGGCAATTCGCTGGTTCCCGGCTCGGGGTCGGGCTCACTGAGTCTAACGGTCATGGAAGCTATCCGCGGTTTCCTGCACGGCGTGGGACTTCCATATGAATGGGTGACCAACTTTGTTGTTCGCAAGTGCGCGCATTTTACCGAGTATATGGTGCTCGGCATCCTGGCAACGCACGCCTTTGATTTTGAGGGCCGGCGCACCTTTGACGTGCTGCTGCCCACGGCGGTGTTCCTGCTGCTGATTCCTTCGATCGACGAGACGATTCAGCTCTTTGTGCCGGGACGCGCTGGAATGATCACCGATGTGATGATCGACTGCTGTGGAGCGGCAACGGGCGTTGTGCTCCGATATCTCTTACGGTCGCTGATGTGCGCCAAAAAGGCCGCCTAGGACGTATTGTTTGGTCCTAGGCGGCCTTTTTTATTTGAGGGCTTATATGAGGCGTGGTGGCGTCGTTCCGTAGGTCGGATTTGCCGGGCGTGCCACGCCCCGTGGGTGCGTCTGCTACTGAAGCGCCTGTGCGCCCAGGGCCAGGCAGCCCATGATGCCCTGCTTGCCCTCGAGGCTGTTGTTGACGATGTAGCTATCGATGTCGTTGACCTCGGGCGTGACGATATAGCCGTTGAGCATCTCGGCGCACTTTTTGCGTGCGAGCGGCACGATGGGAGTGTGGTCGGCCACGCCGCCGCCGATGATGATCTTTTGCGGCGCGTAGCACAGCGTGTAGGTCATGAGTGCCTGTGCCAGATAGCCGGCGAGCAGGTCCATGGCCTCCGAGTCATCGGCCATGTCTCCGGCGCTCTTGCCATCCCAGCGCTTTTTAACGCCGGGGCCGGCGATGAGGCCCTCGAGACAGTTGTCGTGGAAGGGGCAGGCGCTGTGCTCGCCAATGGTGTCGCGCGGGTCGCGCGTGACCAGGATGTGGCCGGCCTCGGGATGCATCATGCCGTGCACGAGCTGGCCGCCCGAGAGCACGCCGGCGCCCACGCCGGTACCGATGGTCAGGTAGACCACGTCGGTGAGGCCCTGGGCGCAACCAAAGGTGACCTCGCCCAGGCAGGCGACGTTGACGTCGGTGTCGTAGCCGCAGGGAATATTGAGCTCGTTTTGGATGGTGCCCAGCAGGTCAAAGTAGCGCCATGCCGTTTTGGGCGTCTCCAGGATCTTGCCGTATTGGGGCGAGGCAGGGTTGACTGCGGTGGGGCCAAAGGCGCCGATGCCCAGCGCGGCGATGCCCTTGTCGGCAAACCATGCGTTGACGGCCTCGACGGTCTCCTGCGGAGTCGTGGTCACGATCTGCTCACGCTCCAGGACCGTGCCGTCTGCATAGCCCGTGGCGCAGACCATCTTGGTGCCGCCGGCCTCGAGCGCTCCGATAAGTTGCTGCTCTTCCATAATATTCCTCTCACTGGGACGAGTTGCTCCATGACTAAAGTATAGAGCTCTAAACCATTTAAGAAAGCGCCATAAAACGAAGCCTCGCAACGCGGCAGGCGGTGCGGGGCTTCTTTAGTTACTTTAGTTGCCGGGCCGTCCTTACCCGCGCGGTTTGATTTTATCACGCAGGGACTTGAGGTTCTCCAGTGCCGCGTTAAGCGTCTCGTCTCGCTTGGCAAAGTGGAAACGAATCAGGTGGTTGACGGGCTCGCGGAAGAAGCTCGAGCCGGGCACGGCGCCCACGCCCACCTTAGACGCGAGGTCCTCGCAGAATTCGAGGTCGCTGTCATAGCCAAACTCAGAGATGTCCATCATGACGTAGTAGGCGCCCTGCGGCACGTTATGCTCAAGACCGATGCTGTCGAGTCCCTGGCAGAACAGGTCGCGTTTGGCGGCATAGAGGTCAAGGACCTCATCGTAATAGCTGTCGTCGAAGTTGAGGGCGGTGACGACGGCTTCCTGCAGGGGAGCGGCGGCGCCCACGGTGAGGAAGTCGTGGACCTTTTTGATGCGCTCGGTGATTTCGGCAGGGGCGATAGTGTAGCCCAGACGCCAGCCGGTGATGGAGTAGGTCTTGGACAGCGAGCTGCAGCTGATGGTGCGCTCGAACATGCCAGGCAGCGTGGCCATGTAGACGTGCTCATGGGGTGCGTAGACGATGTGCTCGTATACCTCGTCGGTGATGCAATAGGCGTCGTACTTTTTGCAGAGGTCGGCGATAAAGGTGAGCTCCTCGCGCGTAAAGACCTTGCCGCAGGGGTTGGAAGGGTTGCACAGGACGATGGCCTTTGGGTCGTTGTCGCGGAAGGCCGCCTCGAGTGTCTCGCGGTCAAAGTCGAATGTGGGCGGGTTGAGCGGCACGTAGATGGGCTCGGCACCCGAAAGGATCGTGTCGGCGCCGTAGTTCTCGTAGAACGGCGAGAAGATGACGACCTTATCGCCGGGGTTCGTGACCGTCATCATGGCGGCCATCATGGCCTCGGTGGAGCCGCAGGTGACTACGATATTCTCGTTGGGGTTCACCGGCATGCCCATAAAGTGCTCCTGTTTGGCGGCAAGCGCCTCGCGCATGGCCTGGGAGCCCCAGGTGATGGAGTACTGGTGATAGAGCGGCTTGGGATCGGCGGCGATGGTGCTGAGGCTATCGAGTAGCTGCGCCGGGGGATCGAAGTCAGGGAAGCCCTGCGAGAGATTGACAGCGCCGTACTTATTGGAGATGCGTGTCATGCGGCGGATGACCGAATCGGTAAATCTTGCCGTGCGGTTGGAGAGTTCTTTCATGACGGTCCTTTCGAGGATTTGCAGTGGGGCAAGTTTACTCCTATGAAACCGGTGGGATTTGCTCGAAATGGTCTCGAAAAACTCTTTTCAAAATTCTTGAAAATTGGGGCTTGCATCGCGTGGCGTTCCTTGCAATAATAGTCGAGCGCGAAGCGCACAGGACACGGTGGGTGTAGCTCAGTTGGCTAGAGCGACGGGTTGTGGTCCCGTAGGTCGAGGGTTCGAGTCCCTTTACCCACCCCAGTTCTTGCTTCGTGTTGATATCGGGTCGTTAGCTCAGTTGGTAGAGCAGGGGACTCTTAATCCCAAGGTCCAGGGTTCGACCCCCTGACGGCCCACCAAAGCAAGTTTAGACGGTCAACGAGAGTTGGCCGTCTTTTTTTGTTGACCTCGCATGGGGTCGAACCCGAAAAGGCGCGGCCGCTTTCACAGATCGAGCCTACCCTGGGGATCGGTAAAACCGTCAGTACCCTCCTTGAGTTTCTTCTCGTCTGCCTTCACGCGACGCTCGAGCTTTTTTGTATCCTCGGCAGGCGGTAGGTTCTCGGGGACAATTCCGCGGTCGATGAGGCTGCCACGCACGCTTGTGTTGTTCTCGACGTGCTCTTGCTTGATCTGGTCCAGACCGTACAGGTCGTGTTCCTCGGCGTTGAAGGCCGTCATCGAGTTCGTAAGGTCCTTTGCTTTGATGAGGACATCGGCTAACCTGTCCGCCAATGCCGCGCTCTTGGGTACGCCGAGCTGCTGCTTCATTTCCGCCGTGCTTCTGCCGCCGAATAACGCTTCATCGCCCTTCGACTTGATGATCGCGAATCCTTTGGAGTCAACGCCGCGTTTGAACGCAATACCCGAGAGCTGTTTCTCTGAATCGGATAGCGAGTGGCGCGCCTGCAAGCGCTGAATCTCTGCGAAGCGCTGCTCTATGAGCTCTTGGCGGCGCGTCTGCACGGCAAAGTATGCCTGCGCGAGCGCGATCTCCGGCTTGTTTGGATCTCCGTTTTGGGCGATTAAATAGCATGCGTAGCGCGTAAGTTTGTAGTCTTTAACCGCGCGAGCGGCGACACCGGCAGTTACCATTTTCGTGGTGTCACGAAAATGGGAATCAACTGGAGTTTTGTTTGTTTCGCACGAGACTTTTGCCCTCTTAACAACTTCGGCGAAGTTCTCCCATCGAGTGTACCCCATGGGTTCCATTAAATCGCGTGCGAGCCAATATTCAACGCCGTCTTCCACATTGGCGTAGCTATCAAGTTCGACACGCCACTTCTCGATATCTCTACTGTCCATATCTCCTCCTCGCTGGTCTATTGTCTATGCGGGCTTTGCCCACTCTGTATTCAGAATAAGGATACGCTGCCGTGCGGACACGAATGGGCCCCGTGCCACCTCGAGCTCACGGGGCCCATGGATATCGATTGGTTGTGTTCTGCTTTAGATAGGTGTCCGGTTTAATCCGCTCGATAGTGCGACCCGAGACTTTCAGTTCGCTTGCGCATGGCTTTGACCATTTCCTGTGCTAGTCGAATCTGCGACTGTAGGCGGGCGAGGGCTGCGATCTCGCTGTCCTGGGCTTTCTGTGTGCTCAAGGTCGTTGCCTCTGTCTTCAAGCCCTCAAGCTCGTGTAGTGCCTCGGATAGGCCCGTCTCGGTGCGGTTGATCATGCAATGGGTACTCATCGTGTGCTTAAGGCTGCGTGTCAAGCGTTCGGCGACTGTTGTGGCAATGCCGTACTGGGGGAGGGCGATATCCGCCTTTGGGGCCACCTCAGGTTCATTCTGTGCTGTCTGGGCTGCCGATGTGCCCGCGATGCGCCCAAACACGATGCCGTTGGCGCTTGACAGGCCACCAATGCGATCGGCCCCGTGCATGCCGCCTGTCGCCTCGCCACAGGCGTAGAGGCCCTCGACGCCCGTGTACGCGGTCTTGTCGATCCTGATGCCGCCGTTGGCGGCGTGGGCATACATCGCAACGCGCATCTCGTCAGCCGGGGCGATGCCGTGCTCGTCTTGTAGCCAGGTGGCAAAGGTTTGCACAAACTCGGGAACGTCCTCGCGGGGGAAGTTGTAGTGGAGTGCCAGGCCTTCGGCACCCGCTTGATCGATGGCAAGATCGATGGCGCGGGACGCCAAGCGCGAGGTGAAAGGACCATATCCGGAGCGCTGCTCAAGCAGGTCGTCCAGTTTTTCGTCGGCAATATCGACCGGCTGGTCGAACTTGACGTAGCGCCAGGTCTTCTCGTTAAAAACAAGGTTGCGCTTGGGCTCGATGAAGCCGGGCATCATCTGCATGAACTCTATATTAGTAAGGGACGCACCGTGCGCCAGCGCGATGGCCTGCGAGGAGCTGAGCACATCAGCCGACGTAAGGCTGCGCTCGAACAGGCCGCCTGTGCCACCGGTTGCGATGATCGTGGCCTTGGCAGCAAAGGGCACGATTCGATTTTCGGTGAGGTCGTAGAGCACGGTTCCGATGATTCTGCCGTTCGTGTCCTCAACAAGGTCGATAAGCTCATGGCGGGGGAGCAGGCGAATACCGAGCGACTCGATCCGGGTCGTCAGAGCGTCCTCAAGCGGCTTGCGGGTGAGGCCGCGCCACATGCGCGTCTTGTGGTCAAAGCAGGGGATAAACTGCTTTTGCTGAGCGCTCTCAGCGCTTTGCGGACGCTGGAGCTCAACGCCCAGGTCTTGCTCGAGCCATTCAATTGCCTGGGGAATGCCGTGGACAAACGTCTGGACAAGCTCGGGGTCGGCGACGCCGCCACCGACGGTCTGGATGGTGTCGATGAGGTCTTGTTCGTCGTCTTGGTTAACGGGTCCGATAAGCCCCAGGCCCCAGGTTCCGGGGAAGAAGCTCGATCCACTCATAGTCTTGCCGGCGCTTGCCACAGCGACGGTTGCGCCCGTGCGTGCCGCTTCGATGGCGGCACAAAGGCCCGCAATGCCAGATCCAATTACCAGTACATCAGTCGATTCCATCGGATTCCTTTCTCGTCCGGCGCATTGTCGCACGGGTGATCGGCAATGGGGCCGCAAAGACCCGGCAAATCGGTAAAGGGTAAATATGGCAGGTGGGCGTCATGGACGCTCTGACGCTCCATCTCTTCACATCTCGTATTTCGCCCCAGCTGATATACCGGCATTAGCTACCCTGCGCCAGCGCAAACAAAAAGAGTCGCTACCTCGAAAGGTAGCGACTCCAAAGCTCAACTATATGAGCATCGCGCGGGCGCGATTAGGCCTTGAGGGCCTCCTCGACGGCGACAGCGCAGGCGACGGTGGCACCGACCATGGGGTTGTTGCCCATGCCGATGAGACCCATCATGTCAACGTGCGCAGGCACGGAGGAAGAACCGGCGAACTGGGCGTCGGAGTGCATGCGGCCCATGGTGTCGGTCATGCCGTAAGAGGCAGGGCCGGCGCCCATGTTGTCCGGGTGCAGGGTGCGGCCAGTGCCGCCACCAGAAGCGACGGAGAAGTACTTCTTGCCAGCCTCGATGCGCTCCTTCTTGTAGGTGCCAGCAACGGGGTGCTGGAAGCGCGTGGGGTTGGTGGAGTTACCGGTGATCGAGATGTCGACGTTCTCGTGCCACATGATGGCAACGCCCTCACGGACGTCGTCGGAGCCGTAGCAGTTAACGGCAGCGCGGGGACCATCGGAGTAGGGGATGGTCTCGACGACCTTGAGCTCGCCCGTGTAGTAGTCGAACTGGGTCTTCACATAGGTGAAGCCGTTGATGCGGGCGATGATCTGGGCGGCGTCCTTGCCCAGGCCGTTGAGGATAACGCGCAGCGGCTTCTTGCGAGCCTTGTTGGCGTTCAGAGCCAGGCCGATAGCGCCCTCAGCGGCAGCGAAGGACTCGTGGCCGGCCAGGAAGGCGAAGCACTCGGTGTCGTCGGAGAGCAGCATAGCGCCCAGGTTGCCGTGGCCCAGACCGACCTTGCGGTCCTCGGCGACGGAGCCGGGAACGGTGAAGGCCTGGATGCCCTCGCCGATGATGGCGGCAGCCTCAGAAGCGGACTTGGCGCCACGCTTGACAGCGAGAGCGCAGCCGAGGGTGTAGGCCCACTCAGCGTTCTGGAAGGCGATGGACTGGGTGTTGTTGACGATCTCACGCGGGTTGAAGCCCTTGTCGGTGCAGATCTGCAGAGCTTCCTCGAGGGAGGCGATGCCGTTGTCGGCGAGGCACTTGTTGATCTTGTCAGCGCGGCGCTCGTAACCTTCGAACGTAACAGTCATAGTTATTTCCCTCCCTTTCTACTCGTGAACCGGGAACACGCTGGCGACGGAGTGAGTCTCCTCGTCGGTGCGCGGGTCGATGTACTTGGCAGCGTTCTCCCACTGACCATAGTGGCCCATAGCGCCAGCGATGGCCTCCTCGGGGGTCTTGCCGGCCTTGACGGCGTCGGTGAACTTGCCGAGGTTCAGGAACTCGAAAGCGATGATCT
Organism: uncultured Collinsella sp.; assembly: GCA_900541185.1. Lineage (GTDB taxonomy): Bacteria > Actinomycetota > Coriobacteriia > Coriobacteriales > Coriobacteriaceae > Collinsella. The sequence goes on along the minus strand of UQIQ01000016.1, from coordinate 25,896 downwards.
CGTTCTTGTCGTTGAGAGCCATGCGGGTGACGTAGCCCTGAGCGAGCTCGAGGTAACGAGCGCCCTTGGCCTTGGTGCCGAACATGGTGCCGACCTGAGAGCGAAGGCCCTTGCCGAGGTCGTCGAGGGAGGCGCCCACGGGCAGGCCGCCCTCGGAGAACGCGGTCTGGCTGCGGCCGTAAACGATCTGCAGGAAGATCTCGCGCATAGCAACGTTGATGGCGTCGCAGACGAGGTCGGTGTTGAGGGCCTCGAGAATGGTCTTACCGGGAAGGATCTCGGAAGCCATGGCGGCAGAGTGGGTCATACCCGAGCAGCCGATGGTCTCAACGAGGGCCTCCTCGATGATGCCGTCCTTGACGTTCAGCGTGAGCTTGCAGGCGCCCTGCTGAGGTGCGCACCAACCCACACCGTGCGTAAGACCGGAGATGTCGGAAATCTCCTTAGCCTGGACCCACTTGCCCTCCTCGGGGATGGGTGCGGGGCCGTGGTATGCACCCTTGGCAACGGGGCACATGTTCTCCACTTCCTGTGAGTACTGCATGCCTCTCCTCTCTATCGTGTTGGCGTCCCGTCTGGGGGTCATGGCTGGCGATTGCCGGGCGACCCTTCGAAAGGGACATGACATGCAGCCCCTATAATACCGCGAAATGCACGGAATATTCGGCGAACGGCTCAGTTTTCGTAGCGAGAAGTCCGGAAGTTTTAATTGAAACGGTTTAACTCTATGTTCTGTGGTCGCGAACTTCCGTAGAGGGGGTCCGATTTTGGTAAGATTTTGGTCAGCTCTTGTAAGCGTTGCATGGGTTTACCTGTTGCAACGGTGCCGTTCACCGCCCGTTTACTGCCTTTGGCCGCGCGAGTGTATTGTTTTGCGTGAATGTTTTGATGGCACGCTTCAATCGTGCTGTATTGGATGGCAAGCAGATCCCGGCGAAGGGAGCGCCATGCAGCGCGTTTGGAGAACGGTTACCGGCTTTTACTATGTCTGTGCCCGCGGTACGGACAAGCAGCTCATCTTTGAGGGCGATGAAGACCGGTGGGAGTTTTTGGAGCTGATGCGCGAGTGCTGCCGCGAGGAGGATGTGACGGTTATCGCCTGGTGCCTTATGGGCACTCACGTGCATTTGGTGCTTGCAGATTACGAGGACAGGATGAGCGCGGCGATGCACCGGTTGCTTTTGACGTACGCGCGGCGGTTCAATAAACGCACGGGGCGCACAGGCCATCTGTTCCAGAACCGTTTTGACCGGCGCTCGCTCGATACCGACTGGCAGGTGATGGAGGCTATTCGCTCCGTACACGCCGATCCGCAGGAGGCTGGCATCAGCTTAATCGAGCGTTATCCCTGGAGCAGCTTTGCGGAGCATTTGTGCGCTTACGACGGTGACGCGGCTGATGTCGCGAGAGGGTTTTCTGATCCTTCTTGCGTGCTTGAGCTTTTTGGTTCTGCCGAGGGCTTTATTACCCATTCGCTTTCGACGCCCGACGGCTGCGATCCAGCGATGCCCGTTCTGGAAGAGACGGAGTGGGAGCGGCATGCCTTTGCCGAAAAGATGGCGAAGCGCCTGGGCGTGCCGCTCAACGAACTCAAGACCGTTGCGCCCTCGCGGCGAGACAGAATCATTTTCGCTCTGCACGATGGCGGCTACACGGTGCGCGAGGTCGAACGGTATACGGGAATCAGCAAGAGTACCGTATCTCGTATCGTGCGCGCTTATGCGCGGGTGAAGGCACAGGCTGAGCTCTCGGAATAGAAAATGGCCAAACCGCTCATGCCAAGCGATTCGGCCAACAAAATACTTAAGATTTGGGACAAATACTACTGATTATTTTGTCCCGTGAGCATGCCGTTGAGGGTGCGCCAGGCGAGCTCGGCGCATTTGACGCGGGCGGGCATGTGCGAGATGTCCTGGAGCTGGGCGGCTTCGTCCAAGTCTTCCAGGTCCTCTTCGGAGAGCTTCTCGCCACGGATCATGGCGAGGAAGAGCTCTGCCAGGCGGTGAGCTTCCTCGACGGTCTCGCCGGTGATGAGGTCGGCCATGATGTCGGCACTGGCCTGGCTGATGGCGCAGCCGTGGCCGGTAAAGGAGGCCTCCTCGATCACGTTGTTCTCGACACGTAGCTGCAGGGTGAGCTCGTCTCCGCAGCTGGGGTTGATGCCGTCGTGCTCGTGCGTGGGAGCATCCATCTCGTACTTATAGTCGGGGTGCGAGTTGTGCTCCATAAATGTGGTGGAGGTGTACAGATTACCCATTGAACGTGCTCCAAACGTGATGCAGACCGGCGATGAACTTGTCGATGTCGGCCTTGTCGTTGTAGAAGGCCACGCTGGCGCGGCAGCAGGCAAGGTTCTCGACGCCCAGCCAGGTAAGCAGCGGCTGCGCGCAGTGGTGGCCGGCGCGGATGCAGACGCCGTCCATGTCCATGATGCTCGCGACGTCGTGCGGATGGATGCCCTTGACGTTAAAGCTCACAACGCCGTGGTGGTTGTCCCAATAGATGGAGCCGATGATCTGGACAAAGTCGAGCTGCATGAGTTCGCCCATCAGATAGTGGACGAGTGCCTGCTCGCGGGCCTGGATGTTCTCGTAGCCCACCGTGTTGACCAGGTAATCAAGCGCCGCACCCGTGGCGAAGATGCCGGCGGCGTCCTGCGTGCCGGCTTCGAACTTCTCGGGGACGGGCGCCCAGACGGCGTCCTGCTCGGTGACAGAGTCGATCATCTCGCCACCGGTGAGCATGGGCGGCATGGCGTTGAGCAGGTCCATCTTGCCCCACAGCACGCCGATGCCCATGGGGCCCATGGCCTTGTGCGCGCTAAAGGCAAAGAAGTCGGCTCCCAGGTCGGCCACATCGACCGGCATGTGCGGCAGCGACTGCGCGCCGTCGACGACCAGATAGCCGCCATACTTGTGGACGAGCTTGCCGAGGTTCTTGACCGGGTTCTCGACGCCCAGCACGTTAGAAACCTGACCCACGGCCAAGATTTTGGTCTTGGGGCCCACCTTGGACAGAACCTCCTCGGTGGTGAGTTGACCGGTCTTGGTGGGGTAGAGGTAGACGAGCTTGGCGCCGGTCTCGCGGCAGACCTGCTGCCACGGAATTAGGTTGGAGTGGTGCTCCATGATGGTGATGACGACCTCGTCGCCCGGCTCGAGGACTGTGGGTGCAAAGCTCTTGGCGACCAGGTTGAGCGACTCGCTCGTGTTGCGGGTGAAGACGACCTCGTTGGCCTGGGCAGCGCCGATGAGGTCGGCGATCTGCTGGCGCACCTTCGCGATAGCCTCAGTGGCCTCGACGGACAGCGAGTACAGGCCGCGCAGAGGGTTGGCGTTCATGCGCTGGTAGAAGTCGCGCTCGGCGTCGAGCACACAGGCAGGGCGCTGAGCGGTGGCGGCACTATCGAGGAAGGCGATCTCGGGGTGCTGCTGGAACAGCGGGAACTGTGCCTTGTAGGGATTGGTCTCGATGTCGACGGTAGGCCAGCCGCGCGAGGCCTCGTCGCTGGCGTCGAGCTCCATAGGCTCCGGTGCGGTACAGGTATCGCATTTAACGTGCTCGGTGTCGATCATGCGAGCTCCTCTTCAAAGTTGTCAATCAGGTTGTTGCCCAGGCGGACGACGGCTGCGCGAGTGCGCTCGTCGGTGGCGGAAAGCGCGGCGTCCTCCAGCTTGGCGCGGATGAACAGGTCCTCGGCGGCGTTTTGGTCAAGGCCGCGGCAGGCGAGGTAGAACAGCTGCTCGTCGCGGACGTGACCGATGGTGGCGCCGTGGTTGCCGGCGACGTCGTCCTCGTCGCACAGGATGACGGGGACGGTCTTGTTGTCGACGCCCTTGTTGGCCAAAAGCACCGTCTCGCGCTCGGTGCCGGTTGCACCCTTGCAGCCGTGCACGAGGTCGATGGTGCCGCGGTAGACCTTCTTGGACGTGCCGGTCAGTACGCCGTTGGCGTCGATCTCGCACTCGGTCTTGCGACCGCGGTGGCGCAGCTCGTAGTTAAAGTCGCGCACCTGCTCGCGGGCGCCCAGGTAGTCAGTATCGATGGTGACCTTGGCGGTATCGCCCAGCAGGTCGCCGGCAAGGCCGGTGGCGCTGGCGCCGGCACCCAGGACGCTGTGCTGCACGTTGACGCGCGCGCCCTCGTCCAGGAACAGGCCGGTGTCGTCGAGCGCGATCCAGCTATCGTCGAGCGTCTGCGTGCAGGTCACGTTGACGGTGGCGTACTCGTGGGCGCACACGCGTAGCACGGAACCCACGACGCCTTGGCCGGCAACGGGGGAGTCTAGGGCAATAAGCAGATCGAGCGTCGACTGGGGACGGGCGACGACGTCGATGGCGGCGATGGCCGCGGCGGCATCGACACCGCTCACGCGCACGGTAACCGTGACGTGCTTGTATGCGGGCACATCGATGACGATGCGCTTGGTGGCGTGCTCGGCCAAGTAGGCGTAGGCAGCCTCGCCCATGCCGGTCTCGAAGGCTTCAGCAGGGGAGAGCTCCTCTTCGAGCTTGATGGCGCCGGCCTGGTAGACAGAGGTGGCGGGCACGTCGAGCTCGGTCTCGGGCGTGATGCGGGCGCGGTCGGCTGCATCACCGGGGGCGGAGGCGCGGCGCTCGGGGAAGCGCTCGGCCATGGCGTCCATGGCGGCTTCGAACGCGTCTGCCACGCCAGTAAACTGCTCGTCCAAGCCCTCGACCTCAACGGCCTCGGTGGGAGCGGTGGCAAGCTCGTTAGAGAGTTCGAGCTTGGTCTGGTTCATCTTGAGCCAACCCCAAGTGGCAGCCGGCATCGCATTGACCTGCTCAAGGGTGGTAGCAGCGGTGTTGGTGGTCTGTTTCATTATCCGATCGCTCCTTCCATCTCGAGCTTGATCAGGTTGTTCATCTCGACGGCGTACTCCAACGGCAGTTCCTTGGAGACCGGGTTGGCAAAGCCGTTGACGATCATGGTGCGGGCCTCTTCCTCCGAGATACCGCGGCTCATCAGGTAGAACACCTTGTCGTCGCCGATGCGGCCGATGGTGGCCTCGTGGCCGATGTCGACGTTCTTGGCGCGGATGTCCATGGCGGGGATGGTGTCGGAGCGGCTCTGGTCGTCGAGCATGAGCGACTGGCAGCTCACGGTTGCCTTGGAGCCCTCGGCCTTGGGCGTGGCCACGATGGAGCTGCGGAAGGTCTGGATGCCGCCGCTCTTGGAGATGCCCTTGGTCTCGACGGTCGCCGAGGTATCGGGGGCGTTGAGCACGACCTTGCAGCCGGTGTCGAGGTTCTGGCCGGCGCCGGCAAAGGTGATGCCGGTAAAGCTCGAGCGGGCGCGGCGGCCATTGAGCACGCTCATGGGGTAGAGGTAGCCCACGTGGCTGCCGAAGGAGCCGCTGATCCATTCGATATCGCCGTCCTCGTCCACGCGCGCACGCTTGGTGTTGAGGTTGTACATGTTCTTGGACCAGTTCTCGATGGTCGAGTAGCGCAGGTGCGCACGCTTGCCCACAAAAAGCTCAACGGCACCGGCGTGGAGGTTGGCCACGTTGTACTTGGGCGCGGAGCAGCCTTCGATGAAGTGAAGGTCGGCATCGTCCTCGACGATGATGAGCGTGTGCTCAAACTGGCCGGCGCCCTTGGCGTTGAGGCGGAAGTAGCTCTGCAGCGGGAAGTCGAGCTTGGTGCCCTTGGGAACGTAGACAAACGAGCCGCCCGACCACACGGCGCCGTGGAGGGCCGCAAACTTGTGGTCGGTGGGCGGGATGAGCGTCATGAACTTCTCGTGGATGAGCGGCTCCCACTGCGGATCGTGCAGGGCCTCCTCGATGCCGGAGTAGACGATGCCCATCTTGGATGCGGTGTCCTGCATGTTGTGGTAGACCAGCTCGGAGTCGTACTGCGCGCCGACGCCCGCCAGGTAGCTGCGCTCGGCCTCGGGGATGCCAAGGCGCTCAAAGGTGTTCTTGATGTCGTCGGGCACCGACTCCCAGTCGTGCTTTTGGTCGGTGTTGGGCTTGACGTAGGTGACGATGTTGTCCATGTCCAGGCCCTCGATGGAGGGACCCCACGTCGGGTCGGGAAAACGATTGAAGATCTCGAGGGACTTTAAGCGCAGGTCGAGCATCCACTGCGGCTCGTCCTTCTTGGCGCTGATCTCGCGCACGATGTCGGGCGTGATGCCGGCGTCGAGGCGCTCGAAACCCTCCTCGCCATAGGTGAAATCGTACAGGCTGCGGTCGATGTCCGCGACCTCGGTGCGGTTCTTGGTCATTGCGTCGCCCCTTTACGCCTGCTGCTCGGCAGCGGCGGCCTCGGCCTGGGCGCGCTGCTCGGCGGCCTCGCGCTCGAAGGTCTCAAAGCCGTTCTTGTCGATCCAGGGGATGAGCGAGGCGTCGTCCTCGCGCACGATGTGGCCCTTGACCATAACGTGGACGCGGTCGACATCCAGGTGCTCCAAGATGCGTGTGTTGTGCGTGATGATGAGCATGGAGCCGTCGCAGCTCTTGCGGTAGGCGTCCATGCCGTGGCTGACGGTGGAAAGGGCGTCGACGTCCAGGCCCGAGTCGGTCTCGTCGAGGATGGCGAGTTTGGGCTGCAGCAGCAGGAGCTGGAGCATCTCGACCTTTTTCTTCTCGCCGCCCGAGAAGCCCACGCCCAGCTCACGGTTGAGATAGGCGGTATCCATGTTGAGCTCGGCCGCGAGCTCCTTGACGCGACGGCGGAACTCCTTGCCCTTCATCTCCAAGCCGGGGCGGCCGGCGATGCTGGCGCGCAAAAAGCTCGACAGCGGCACGCCCGGGATCTCGACCGGGGCCTGGAAGCTCAGGAACAGGCCGGCGCGCGAACGCTTGTCGGTGGTGAGCTCAGTGATATCCTGGCCGTCAAAGACGATGCGGCCGTCGTTGACCGTGTAGACGGGGTCGCCCATGACTAGGTGACCGAGGGTAGACTTGCCGGCGCCGTTGGGGCCCATCAGCACGTGGGTCTCGCTGGCGGCGACATTGAGGTTGACGTTGTGGAGGATGGTCTTCTCGTCCACGGAGGCGGTCAGACCTTCGATGGAAAGCAGCGGATTTGCGCTCATGCTGTCCCTCTCTTTATATGGTGTACTCATAGGTGTACTAAAGCCTAGGAATCTTCTCGGAATAAAGTTACTATGGGTTCGGCGTTAGTCAAGGGAAAACCCGACTAATCCACTCGACTTTTCAAATTGCGGGACAAATTCATCGGAAGTGCTTGTCTCCAACGTTATGGGAGGGTAGGTATGCTCATTTCTTCCAAGGGCCGCTATGCCCTCCGGCTGATGATCTATATCGCGGCGTTGGGCGATGCCGAGGGCAAGATTGCCCTGCGCGAGGTCGCCGACCGCGAGCATATCTCGCAAAAGTATTTGGAGCAGCTGGTTCGCCCGCTTATGAAGGCGGGCCTGCTTAAGAGCGTGCGCGGCAAGGGCGGCGGCTACATGATGGCCAAGGACCCGGCCGAGGTACGTGCCGGCGACATCCTGCGCGCCGTTGAGGGGAGCACGGCCCCGGTGGCGTGCGACGGCATCGACAACAGCTGCACCCGCAGTGACCTGTGCTCAACGGTCAAGTTCTGGCGCGGCTTGGACGACGTGATCGAAAAGTACGTCGACGGCGTGACGTTGGCCGACCTGGCCGCCGTCCCCGAGATCAACTTTGACATTAAGCTGTAGGTTGACCGCAATTCCTTAAGATTTCGCGGAGGGTTGTTGCCGTTTACCGAGGGGTTGTTGTGTAACAACGGGCGAGCTGCAATACTTATTTTTATCTTTGCAAACTGAACTTTAACTACACCAATGCAGGGAGGATTTTATGCAGCCCAAACATTCCGCGATTGTTGCGGGCCTGACGTTGGCACTTTCGTTTGGCGCCGTTAGCGCGCCTGCGCCCGCTGCTGCCGAGGAGCCCACGCCGGGTGTTGCCTCGGATGCTACCGATATCGATAAGGGCCTCTACACCCAGCAGTCCTTCTCGGGCGTGCTGAGGTCGGTCCAGGGCGTTTCGTTTGTTAACGTGACCAGTGAGATGAAGTACTTTACCAAGTACGAGAGCCACGGCAACTATAACCAGGGCTTTTCGTATGGGGACGGCTATAACGCGCTGGGCTATTACCAGTTCGATCGCCGTTGGTCGCTCATTCCGTTTATGAAGCAGGCCTACAACTACAACCCCGAAAAATACAGCATGCTCAAGGACGCGATCGATCGCGGCAGCGAGATCTCCAACGCGAGCAATGCCATGTCCGAGAACGGGCAACTTACCGAGCTGGGCCGTATCGCTCAGGAGGCCTTCCAGGGTGCGTACAATATCGATTCTGCCGAGTTCTCGGCACTTCAGGACGCCTATGCGTACAACTCTTACTATGCGGTAACCGAGGCGTGGCTCAAGAGCGGTTTGGGCATTGACATCTCTGGCCGCGCCGATTGCGTCAAGGGTATGGTGTGGAGCATCACCAACATGTGCGGCACCGGTGGCTGCCGGGACTTCTTCCGTTGGGCAAATCTTTCCAACGACATGTCCGACCGCGAGTTTGTGACGGCGCTTTCCAGCAGCGTGGTCAACAACGTCGCCACCAAGTATTCGAGCCAGACCCAGTACCATGAGGGCTGGAAGAATCGCTATAGGAATGAGCTCAAAGACTGCTTGGTTTATATTGCTGAGGACGAGGCTGCCGCTGCGACGCCCGTGCAGCCCGAGCCCACGCCGGCACCTTCGCCGACGCCTGATTCGAATGACGAATCGAGTGACGATGCCAACGATGACAGGATGGATGCGCCCTCGACCGATGTTGACGGTAATGGCTCTGCTGGTGGCACTACCAACGACGGCTCTACCTCGAGCGGCTCCGTTTCGAACGGCTCTGCTGCGGGCGATTCGTCTTCAAGCTCTGCCGGCAATACGGACAGCGCCGCTTCTGGTTCGACCGACGCTGACACCTCTAGCTCATCCACCGGCTCGAGCGGTTCGTCCGTTGGCACCGGCTCTAACAATGGCTCCGGCTCTGACGCAACCCCTGGTTCCGATGCTTCCAAGGACGACTCGAATAAGGCGCCGGACGCTCCCGTTGCTTCGCCGGACAAGAAGCCTTCTTTCTCCGTGCAGCTTGGTTCTACGCTGGGCTCTTCGCTGATGGCTGGCGTCAATAATGGCTCGACTCAGAACAAGGACAACTCTGATCAGGTTTCCACGGAAAAGACCGAGGCCGCAAAGGGCGACTCCAAGGACAAGGCTTCCGAGAAGGCTGAATCCGATAAGGGTCCTAGCTCTGATGAGAAGGGCGACAAATCCGCTCAGAAGAAGGACGAGAACAAGGACAAGACCGAGGACGGAAAGCAGCAGGGCGAGGACGGCGGTAAGGGCAACACCGACAACCAGGTCCAGGAGCAAAATGACTCCAAAACGGTGACCACCACGACCACGACGACTACAACTACCAAGTCCTCGGGCGGCAACATGCCCAAGACGGGCGATCTGATTGTGATGGCGAGCCTTGCCAGCGCGAGCTTGGCCACACTGGGCGCTACGTCTATCGTAAGTGGTAAGCATAAGCTCGATCAGCAGAAGAAAGCTTCTGGGGAGGACGACTCTGAGGAGTAGCCTCTTGGTTGCTAGATAACTAAAGAGTTGGGACGGGGTCCGGTGCGAATGCATCGGGCCCCGTTTTGTTGTGCAACGATTAGTTATGCCCCCTCACACCTCTTGTTTCTACCGTTGCCCGATATGTTTGCGCGGCGTCGTCGGTACGCGCGAGGCGGTCATTACAATTGGCATCGTGCAGCGATTTAGGGGGAACGTTTTGGTGTCTGAACAGGCAAATGTTGATTGTGCTGCTGGCTTTGGCGTGCGCTTGATCGGCTGTGCCGACGATGCGGTTTTGCCCATTGGCATGCACGACTATGCGGAGGCCCTTGGTCGTTGCATGCTGGTTGACAAGACCATGTTTATTGCCGATGTGTTGGACTGCGACGCGTCCGTTGTGGTGTGCTGTCGACCCGAGGGTTTTGGCAAGAGCATGAACTTGTCGATGCTCAGGGCTTTTCTGGAGCGTCCGGCGGTCAGTCGCGCTGGTCAGCGTTTGTTTGCCGATGCTCAGATTTGGGATGCAGACGGCGGGCGCTATCGGGATGAGTACGCTTGCTATCCGGTGATATCGCTGGACTTTTCTGGCGCTGCGAGGCGTGGCGCCGCTATTGCCGACGTCGTGCGCGATGCTCTTTCGGGCGAGTGCGCTCGTCTGCTGGCGCTTTTGGAGGCTCCGGATTTAGCTCGAGACAAGGTGCGTCACATCGAACGCGTTGCGCGTGGCGCGGCGAGCGAGGATGAGGTCGCCTCGGTGCTTGGCGTGCTCATAGAGCTGCTGGAGATTGCCTGCGATGAGCAGGTTGTATTGCTCGTTGATGGGTACGATGCGGCGTGGTCTCGCCGTGCGAGCGCGAGGGACGCTTCCGACGCCGATCCGGCAGAACTACTTGACCGTGCGCTGTTTGACGCCATTGCCACTGCGCGCGATTCGTTGCGGCTGACGTGTCTGATGGGGGAGTGTTCCGGTCCCGCCGAAGCGGCGCTTTCTTCGCGCGGCTGCTCGTATTGTCTGACGACGCCGCTGTCGGCGTGGTGTGACCGTTGGTTCGGTTTTTCGGATGCCGAGGTCGAGGCTCTGTTGAATCATGCTGGGCGCGAGGAATACCTGGAGGATGCGCGTGAATGGCTCGAGGGATATCGGTTTGGCAGGGCCTATTGCTCGAGTCCGGCGCGCGTGATCGGTTTTCTGGACCGAGGCTGCACGGCGCCTGTGCGCGCCGATCTGTATGGGTATGCGGATTGCCTGAGTAGGGTAGTTGCCGGGTGGAATCTCGACCGCCTTTCGGTCTTGTTTGATTTGCTCGAGGCCCATGGGTGCGCTGAGGTCCCGCTTTGTTTGGGCACTGCAGAGCCAGATTTCTCGCCTGACGATGGCATGTGGACAGCGCTGTATCTGTCCGGTTTTCTCACGACGGATATGACTGAGGAGCCAGAGCATGGCGATCGCCTCCGTGCTTTGCGATTGCCCAATAACGAGCTTCGCCAGGCCTTGCGTCTAGTGATTATTGAGTGGTTTGAGTGCGCTGCCGAAGACATTCGAGACGTCGATGCGTTTCGCGACGGGCTGTGCCGTGGGAACGAGGATACCGTGAGGCGGGCGCTAAGCCGCATCCTGGGGGATGCTGGAATCGGTGAGACCGACCCAGATAAGCCGCTGCCATATCATCTGCTCTTGCAGGGGCTCTGCTTTGGATTGCCGGGCTATGCCAATCCTGCTTCGAGGCGAAAGTGTGGCGCGGATCGCTGGGACATCCAGGTTTTTCCTACGGGCGCCGTGTTCGACATAGCCGATACGATCGGTATGCTCGATGAACGTCCGCTGATAACGATCAACATGATGTATGACCCCGATGTGGATGCGCTGGGCCTGGAATTGCTGGCCGTGCAGTCGCTACTCGACATAGAGCGCGACGGCATCGACGAAATCCGTGTGCCGCGACCCGGTGTGGGCCGCATGCGCTGGGGGTTCGGGTTTGATGGACAGCATGTGGCTACGGTGTGCCAGCGGCTTTAAGCGCCGAGGTGTTTCCGGCTCCGTTACTCCGCGTCCTTCATGGGCGGCATGGGCTTCCAGTTAGGATCCTTAACGATCTTGCGGGCGTCCTTCATGCCACGGCGCAGCGCCGGAATACCGGTCTTAAAGCACTTGTCGACCGCGGCCAGGCGAATGAACTCCTTGCAGAAGGTCGCGATGTTGCCCAGACGGAACAGCACGGGGTGATAGTCGCCGTAAATCTGCATGTAGCGGGCCAGATAGCCGCGGTTGCGCATGATGTAGTAACGGTTGGTGTCGCTCGTGGAGTTGAGCTGGCGCTTGCCGGCGATATCCCAGTTAGAGACGGCGCGGGCGCGCTTGAGCACCAGGTCGGCCACAACGGCGGCGGGGAAGTGCTGGCTGGCCACGTAGCCATAGCAGGCATCGTCGCCGTAGATGAAGAATCGCGCATCGGGCAGGCCGATCTTGTCGACCACGCGGCGCGAGAACATGCCGCCCTCAAAGCACAGCTGGTTCATGGCGCGATAACCCTCTGGACCCAAGTCCCACTTGGCGACTGGGTTGGGAATGCCGAGCGAAAGGATGAGTTGGTATTGCCAAAAGAAGGCGCCGCCGTCAAAGTCCAGGCGCGAACCCTGGATGACATCGTAGCGGTCGGTCCACTTGGCAAGACGCTCGATGCCTTCGGGGATGACGAGCACGTCGTCGTCCATCACCCAGAACCACTGGGCGCCCAGGTCGTAGGCGCACTTGGTGCCGGCGGAGAAGCCGCCCGCGCCGCCACCGTTTTCAAGCTGCGGCGCGTAGATAACGCGGTCGGTGCCGCCCTGCGCGTCAGGTTGCTCGGTGTCGATGCCCCACAGGTTGGCCAGGCGCTCGTTGAATGCGGTGCACATGGCCTCGGTCTCGCGTGAATTCTCGTTATCGACAATCACGATGCGCCAGGGCGTTGCCGTGAGCTCGGTCATGGAGTCGAACAAGTTGGCTAGGAGTTCCTGGCGCTTGTAAGTAACGACGACGATGGCGAGCTTGTCGATGGGAGCGGGGAGGGTTGAAGGCATGGGGCAATATATCCTTTCACGCGCGGCGGGCGAGTGCTGCGCGGAAGCTATCGAATACGTCCGTTGGACGGCACCTATTGTAAAGGGTCGTTGCGCCATGTTGGCAAGGTTTGAATAAAACGCAGGAACCTGATATGTGCGCGACGAGTGGCGTGGGGCTGCTTTGCCCGTAAGAGGCTCCATAGATTATATAAACGCTCGTTGGCACGTCAGCCCTTTGATACCATTATCGACAGGTATTTCCTAAGGAGCACATTTGTCTACTAATTCCTCTGGCAGCCCTGTTCTGTCGCTGCTTATTCCCATTTACAATGTTCAGCGCTACCTGCGCGAGTGCCTCGATTCCGCCCTGGCGCAGACGCTCAAGGATATTGAGATCATCTGCATTAACGACGGGTCGACCGACAACTCGCCGGCGATTATCCGCGAGTATATGGAGCGCGATGGGCGTGTCAAGATGATCGACAAGGCCAACAGCGGCTACGGCGACTCGATGAACCACGGTCTGGAGATGGCGCGTGGCAAGTACGTTGGCATCTTGGAGTCCGATGACTTTATGGCGCCCGACGCACTCGAAAAGCTTGTCTCGGCCGCCGATAGCAATAATGCCGACTTTGCGAAGGCGAATTTTGATTTCTACTGGTCTAAGCCCGAGGAGCGCCGCTCGCTGCACGAGATGTTTAGACCTCAGGATTGCGGCAAGCCAGTGCACCCGAGCGATACAACGCAGTTCTTTAAACAAAAGCCGTCGATTTGGTCGGCCGTGTACCGTCGCGATTTTCTTGAGCGCAACGGCATTAAGTTCCTGCCGACTCCGGGGGCATCCTTTCAGGACACGTCATTTGCCTTTAAGGTGATCGCGTGCGCCAATAAGGCTGTTTACCTGCATGATGCCGTTTTGTCGTATCGACAGGACAACGAGAATTCCTCGGTCAATTCTTCGGCTAAGGTCTTTTGCGTCAATACCGAGTATGCCGAGATTGAGCGTTGGATTCGAGAGAATTATGCCCGCGACCACGTAAGCGGCGATGTCGCGCGCATGCTCAAGTTCAATCAGCTCATTAAGTACGATTCGTACATGTGGAACTACGTGCGCCTGGCGCCTAAGTTCTATAAGGAGTTCCTGGTTCAGATGGCCAAGGAGTTCCAAGCGGCCTTGGACGCGGGGGAGTTTTCGCTTGACGACCTCAAGCCGTGGAAGCGCGCAAATCTCGCTGCCATCCTCAAAGATCCTGTGGGCTGGGTTGACGAGCATCCGAGTTTTGCGACGGATGGTGCCTTGGGGCGCGCCAAGTATTACGCCTCGGTTGGAGGCCCAGGCGTGGTCGCCGCCTTCCTCATCGAATCGCTGAGGGGGTAGGTCGGCATGGGAGAGGCCTCGTGTCCTAAAGCTACCATTGTCGTCCCCGTTTACAACTCTGCGCGCTCCATTCAGCGATGCCTCGATTCGCTGTTGGCCCAGTCCGAGCGCTCGATTCAGGTTGTCTGCGTCAACGACGGTTCGACTGATGATTCGTTGAACGTGTTGCGCCAGATTGCGCAGGCCGATGATCGCGTACTGGTGATTGATCAGGAAAACGCGGGCGTCTCGTGTGCTCGAAATGTCGGAATCGATGCCGCCGAGGGCGAGACCGTCTTTTTTGTGGACGCCGACGATTACATCGATGCCCAGACGATCGAGCGCGTGCTGCATGCCATGAAGTCTGCAGATGCCGAGGCCGCCGTTTTTGGCGGCGTCTGTGAACCTGCCGATGCTGCCCCCAAACGCGTCCAGCAACTCATGAGCCCCAAAGCTGGTACCTTCGGCGCCCGTGATCCCCAACTGCTGTTCCATTCGAATGCGCAGCCCTATGCCTGCCGTGCAGCCTTTTCGCGCGAGCTGCTCAATCGCGAAGGCATACGCTTCGCCCCCGGTTTGGCTTTGGGCGAGGACGTCGTCTTCCAATTTGCGGCTTATGCGCTTGCCCGCAGGACCGTCGTCATGCCTGACAAGTTCTACCACTACGTGATGGAGAGCGAATCGGCGACGCACGAGTTCAACAGTGCCGAGGCGCGCGCCAAAAAGCTTGACGCCCACATGAAGATGCTCGAGGAGGTCTTGGAAGACTGGGCGGCCTATGGTCTTTTGGACCTGTGTCCCGGCGAGCTGATAACTTGGTTTTTGGACCTCATTGTGTTCGATCTGGCGCGCTTGGATGCCGATGACTTCCATCGCGTGGCGGCTCGCGTCAACATGGACCTCACGACGTTTTTGGGAACGGAGTGGGCGGATATGCCTGCTAAGGGTGCCGTTCGCCGTGTTGCCCACAAGCTCGTTGCGGCGACCTCGGGCGTTTCGATGGCAGACGCCACGCTGTTCTATCTTTCGACTCGCGGTCTCAAAGCCTGCCTGGAGCGCTTTCTATAATTCCAAGCGCTGCCGCCCGCCGCAACTCGGCTGCTAAAATAACCCTGTTACACGCTATTCAACGGGAGGTTCTCTTGCAGAACTCTGATACCCCTAAAGTTTCGCTGCTTGTCCCCATTTGCAATGTCGAGCGCTATCTGCGCGTGTGCCTCGATTCCGCCGTGGCGCAGACGCTCAAGGACATCGAGATCATCTGTATCAATGACGGTTCCACCGATAGCTCGCCGGATATCATCCGCGAGTACATGGAGCGCGACCCCCGTGTAAAGATGATCGACAAAGCCAACAGCGGCTACGGCGACTCGATGAACCGCGGTCTGGAGATGGCGCGCGGTGAGTACGTGGGCATTCTTGAGTCCGACGACTTTATGTTTGAGGATTCGCTCCAAAAGCTGGTTGCCAAGGCCGATGCTGAGCATGCCGATGCGGTAAAGGGCGACTTTTACCTGTATTGGTCCACGCCCACCGAGCGCCGTGAGCTGTTTGGGATTATCGACGAGCATATGACGGGCGCCGCGTATCGCCCCGTCGATCGCCCGGGCATCTTCTACCGCAAACCTTCCATTTGGTCGGCTATCTATCGGCGCGAGTTCCTCATCGACAATCAGATTCGGTTCCTTCCCACGCCGGGTGCCTCGTATCAGGATGCAGGCTTTAACTTTAAGGTTTGGGCTTGCGCCGAGCGTGCCGCGTTTATTGCGGACCCCATTTTGTGCTATCGCCAGGATAACGAGAAGAGCTCCGTTAATTCGCCCAACAAAGTGTTTTGCGTGTGCGACGAATATGCCGAGATGCAGCGCTTTTTGGATGAACGCCCCGAGCTTAAGGCTCGGCTTCAGGGCATTTTAATGCGCATGAAGGTCGATACGTACCGTTGGAATGATGAGCGCCTGGTCGATGAGTTGCGAGAGCAGTTTTGGGAGAAGGCCTCTCCCGAGCTCAAGTCCGATTGGGATGCCGGTCGCTTTGACCTGTCGCTGTTCGATCCGCGTGGCGAGACCGACTTGCGCCTGATGGTCAAATCGCCCCGCGCCTATATCGATTCGCGCTTTGACTTTAAGAAGCCGGGCAAGATCAATACGTTTAAGCATTACTTTAAGATTGGCGGCCTGCCGCTGGTGTGGCGCGTGCTGACGTATCAGCGCACCTACGGCGACAACCCGCACCCTGATGACGTTCCCGCCGCACAGTAGGAGCGAGTGATTATGGCTACCCCCAAGATTTCCGTTGTCGTTCCCATCTATAAGGTGGAGGAGTGCCTGGCCTGGTGCCTGGACTCCCTGCTTGCGCAGGACATGCCCGATTGGGAAGGCGTGCTGGTCAACGATGGCTCGCCGGACGGTTCGCGCGATATTGCGGCTGCCTATTGCGAAAAGGACGCGCGCTTTACGTTGGTCGATAAAGAGAACGGGGGCCTGTCGAGCGCGCGCAATGCAGGCATCGCCGCGTCCACGGCGCCTATTGTCGCGTTCTTGGATTCCGACGACCGCTTTACGCCCGATGCATGCCGCGTGATCGTCGATGCCTTTGAGCGCGAGGACTGCGACGTGTTGACCTTTGGCGCGAACCCGTATCCGCTGGAGGCGGGGTATCCGTGGCTTAACTATGTGCTTAGCCCGCGCGATGTGTCGTTTGAGGGCTATAGCTCCGACCTGCTGTTTAAGGAAGCGTCTCGTCCCTTTGCATGGCGCACCGCCTGCAAGCGCGACTTCTTGCTGGGCAACGGGATCGTGTTCGACGAAACCGTTAAGTATGGCGAGGACCAGGTCTTCGACTTTGCCGTGTACGGTCGTTCGCACAAGACCGCGCTTATCTCGAACAAGTTGTACGACTATCGCGTGGCTCGCAAGGGTTCGCTCATGGACACCATGCGCTACGACGACGAGACACGTCTGCTGGAGCACGTGAAGATTTACTCCGCTATGCTGGCTGACTGGCAGCGCGACGGTCTCGACGCACAGCATGCTGATGACCTGGCGTACTTTCTATGCGATCTGGTGCTGTACGATGCGCTGAGGTTGCTGGGTTCGGACTGCGGCAAAGTGTTTGCTGCCGTTGCCGCGGCGCTTAACGGTTCTGCCGTGGACAACGATGCTGCGCTCGCACAATGTGCTCCTTCGGTTGCCGCCATGGTGCGCGCGGCACTTATCGGTAAGGCCCCTGCTGCTCGTTTGTGCAAAAAGCTCATGTTCGATTACGACGTCTTGAGGTTTGGGCGCCTGGGTGCCTGCAAACGCATGGCAGCGAACGCCCTGGGAAAGCGAGAAGTGTAGATGAGTATCAAACGTTTGGCACTTTGCCGCAGCCAGGGCCGTCTGTTTGTGCTGCTTCGTTTTGCCGGTCAGGATGTCGCCGCGCTTATTGAGCGGGAGGGCTCTCAGGCGTTTGCCCATGCGACTACGAGCGGTTCTTGTGTGCCGTCGCTGGTGCTCCCGGTCGATCATGGCCGTGTGCTGGCGCTTTGCCCTTCCGTTTCCGATTACGAGCGCGAGCTCGCTGTCTTGGTGCTTCCGTTTTTGGATGGCTCGTCGATGGATGTCGTTTTTGCATCCGATGGCCAAAGGTTGGGCTCCATTTGTCTCGATAGCCGCGTGGCCAAGCTGGAATCCAAGATTAACTACAAAGCAAAGCCTGCGCTGTGTGCGCTTATCCGCGATGCGCAGCGTGGCGAACACTGCGGTCGCTACGAGATCGATGCCATTCGCTATTTGCCGGCAGACTCCGGCGCGGTGTGGCGCTATGAGGTTACCTGGGCGGGAGACTCCCAGTGCGCGCCTGAGCTTCAGATCTTCGATACGCATATGAATGCCATCGATGCTACCGTGCATGTGTTCGAATCGCAGGTCGATGTGC
Organism: uncultured Collinsella sp.; assembly: GCA_900541185.1. Lineage (GTDB taxonomy): Bacteria > Actinomycetota > Coriobacteriia > Coriobacteriales > Coriobacteriaceae > Collinsella. Next base: position 7,990 of record UQIQ01000016.1, on the reverse strand, counting down.
CGCAGCAGAATGGATGCCGTGTCAATAAAACGTATCTGAGCGTTGAGATGCCTCAAGATATACGAGATTTTGTCGCGATTGTGAGCGATTCCACAGAGCAGATCCAGAGCGGGTTTTGCGCCATGGATGGTCGCCTGTACAACGGCATGGTCGACGACAGCTGGAACCGCATGAAGGATGCACGCGCTGATGACGCAGCTTATCGACGTTGGTTTGAGCAACATCGCGCAAAGCCGGGCGATCTGGCGTGCCAGCGTGTCGCTTCGGTGGCTTTTGCCTATAGACCACTCGTGAGTATTGTGGTGCCGTGCTACAAGACTGATCGGGAATACCTGCGCGAGCTGCTGGACTCGGTGCTAGCCCAGAGTTATGACAACTGGGAACTGCTCCTTATGGATGCCTCGCCTGAATGGGATGCGGTGGCCGCCCTTGCGGCAGGCGCCAACGACGAGCGCATCCGTCGCATCGAGCTTCCCGGCAACGGCGGCATTGTGGTCAACACCAACGCGGGTATTGAGCAAGCGATGGGCGACTACATCGCGTTCTTGGACCACGATGACATTCTGGAGCCGGACGCGTTGTTCCACTATGTTGCCGCGCTGAACAATGCTGCCGAGGGCGAGCGTCCCCAGGTCCTGTTCTGCGACGAGGACATGTTTCAGAAAACGGGGGAGTGGGGCCAGCCGGTCTTTAAGACCAAGCTCAATGTAGACTTGCTCTATAGCCATAACTGCGTGACGCATTTCCTGATGGTGGAGAAGGCGCTTATCGATCGTATCGGCACGTCCCCAGAAGACGTTGCGGGTGCCCAGGACTACGACCTGACGCTCCGCTGCCTTGCGGCGGGCGCGCGGTTTGAACATGTTGCGCACGTGCTGTATCACTGGCGCGTTCATCCGGGGTCGACCGCCGATGGCTCTGCCGATAGCAAGCCGTATGCTATTGAAGCCGGTCGTCTTGCGCTGCAGCGCCACTTTAACGCGTTGGGCATTTGCGGAACGGTCGAGGAGACCGAGACGCCGTTTGTCTACCGCATGCGCTTTGCGCTGCCGGAGCCTGCGCCGCTGGTGAGCATTGTGATTCCCACCAAGGATCACATTGAGACGCTTGACGCCTGTGTGATGTCGATCGCCCAGAAGGCCACGTATACCAATTACGAGATCGTCTTGGTGGAGAACAACAGCGAAGCCCCGGAGACGTTTGCGTATTACGAAACCCTGTCAGAGCGCCTGGCTGCAGCATCCGAAGGCAAGGGCATCGCGCGCGTTGCGTACTGGCCGGGTGAGTTCAATTACTCCCAGATCATTAACTTTGGCGTGGAGCATGCCAAGGGCGACTATCTGCTGCTGCTCAACAACGATACCGAGGTCATAAGCCCCGATTTTATCGAAGAGATGATGGGCTATCTGCAGCGTCCCGATGCGGGCGTGGTGGGCGCCAAACTCTATTTTGCCGACCATCTGGTACAACATGCCGGCATTTTGGTTGGCGTGCGTGGCGCACTTGCCCATGCCAACCAGGACTTCTCAGCAAAGCGCGAGGGCTATCTTGCCCGCGCTGTGCGCCCGGGCAACTTTAGCGCCGTGACGGGTGCCTGCCAGATGGTGCGACGCGACGTATTTGAGCAGGTCGGAGGCTATAACGAGGAATTCGCCGTCGGTTTTAACGACGCAGACTTTTGCCTGCGCGTATGGGAGGCGGGCTACCGCACCATCTATACGCCCTATGCCGAGCTGTATCACTACGAGTTCACCTCGCGCGGCAGGGAAGAGGCCAACGAGGAGAAGCTGCGCCGTTGGAAACGCGAACAGGCACTGTTCACGCAGCGCTGGCCTGAGTTCTTCTTGACGGGCGATTCATGGTTGGGGCCGAACTTGTCCTCCGACAGTGAGTACTTCTCGTTTTAGTGCGAAGTAATGCCAAGTTCCGGCAAAGTATCCTCAAGAGCTGCAAGGGCGGTGGGGTTCAAGTACTCCTCGTTCAAGCAGCTCTTGTCATATCGAAAACGTGTGTCTCGTGAGCATTCGATGAGTTCTGCAGTAAAGAACTTCTCCCAGCTAAAGAACTTTGAGCTTTCGATATGTTCAGCAGGGTTAAGCAGCATGTCCTTAATGTGTTTGCTGTTGAATAATCCCGACTTCAACACGAGCCATTCAAACGATTCCGGTAGGAATAGCTTGATGTTCTTTCGGCGCAATAGAGCAGCTGCTTCCGCAATTTCTGGTCCAAAGGCGGCACCGTCGGCAATCACGAGGATGTCGTTTTCCGGTGCGTCCATAATGCAGTTGCAAATATTTGATTTGCCTCCCGCGCTGATGCATTTAATGCTGCTCTTTTTGCATAGCAAACTGAAGAATTCGTAGCCCGAATTTGTGTCCTCGACAATGACAAGCTCGGGCCTCTCGCCTCTAAAATCAGTATCACCGTAAATACGATATGTAGAGGTGTAGACACGAGAGTAAACGGGATACTTCGTTGTGGTTCGGTTGGTGTTCTTAAGACCGTAGATTTCATCAACGCTATAGGGCAGTTGGCGCAGTGACTCTCTGGCGACAATTACGTAGTAGTTTGAGCTACGCTTTGCTTCATGGGCAAATTCTCTTGATCGAACAAAAGTATTGCCCTCATCAATAAAAACAATACTGCTGGAAATCTCTTGGAGATCTCTACGCCAATATTTTCCAGATATTGTTTTACAGGGCACTTTGCAACTTACTGTTACGCCGCTTTGTGCCCCAAGCTCTTCGTGAGCTGCCACCATATCAAGCAGAGTTGTCTTGCCTGTAGCACTGTTACCTTGGATGATGGTCAGATTTCTATTGATGGTCAGTTTAAACTGAACCCGGTTATTTTGAATAATTACCTTGTATGATCCGCGCATCAGGAGTTCTCCCTTAGGCATTTTCCAGCTATGGGGACAAGGTCAAACATTGTGTGGACTATATCGCCCGTATTTGCAATGGTTACCGTGAATTTGCCGTTTCCAAAATCCATTATGTGGTAGAGATTGATTGCTAAATCCTTTTGCGCGGCGATCCTCAGAATCCAGTAGGCGCAATTATCACCGCAATTTGAGGCGTTATATATATTCTGCGGCATAAAGTACATAAGCAGTAGCGTTTTGGTGCCGCTGGATAGTTTCTCGGGAGGAATGATGCCTAGAATCTTGGTATCGATTGCATTGGGGCCTACCACGGTGCCTTTGTCGATGGATTTTATGACCCTTTGGGCAAAGGAGTCTTGAAACCACTGGGGCGAATATACGTTATCGAAGTAAACGGACGTGTTGTAGATAACGTTTTCCATATCACCATAGTGAATTGTTAGCACGTCAGCTCCTTCGGCTTGCTGATTTGGCATCTAGTGAGATTGATTATATCGCAGCACATGAGGCGGGCGTTATCGGCCCGCGGTAGATGTGATTGATGACCAAGGTTTGAATTTAATTTGACCATGCCCGTGCGTAGCTTGCTTTAGTGGCTTGAGTTATAGATAATAATCTTGAGCTAAGCTCCGTGTGGCGGCACGTAAAAGCTGTACTGTGCTTGGGCAGGTAAAAAGTCCAAGACGATTAGATATCCGAGAGGATATCGAGCCCGCACCGGGGAGATAAGGTGAGTCCGCGCCGGGGACTATAATTCCGGCGACAACTAGGTTTCCGTGAGGATGCCGCGGCTGACAGCCAGCAGAAAACCGCCTCTTTGATTATCAGCCGGGGTTATCCCGGCTTTTTTGATTGGGGCGGTTGTTATATTGCTGAATCTTTAAGGGACGAAGATTGTTTTTCAAAGGCCCACGATGTGCATCTGGTCACTCATATCTTTTCGAGACAGAACGATAAGAAGCTATATGATTCCCTCTTGTTTAAAGATGGTGAGTTCGATGATTCCCAGCTTCCAAGAACTATTAGGTCTCTCCTAGATCCCTCTCTTCTTGCTCATTAGAAGATTCAAAGACGCGTGCGAGCGCCCATACACTCTCTCCGCTTGCCGCATACTTAAACGATTTACGTCGACTTTTCCCGCTGTTGCAGGGATTCGATCTGTTATGAGTCTGGGCTAGGATTTGATCTTAATACGCTGATGAGTACTGCCACCAGGCATTTCCCAACCCTGTTTATTGGCTTGCCGTGTAGATCGGCGCACTCATGCCTGTTGTCTTGTTGGGCCATCATCGCCGTTGCATCCTGCTTGTTGCTCTGGCCTACCTTTGTGTTTTGTTGCACGGGCCTTCTTATGCTGTGAGTGCGGAAAGCCTGTTTATAGACAAGGTCACGTACTACGAGTCGGGCGTCTCAGAGGCTTCCGAGCCTGGACCGATGCCGACCATCTTGAATTGGACAGCTTCGCGGTCGAGGCATTTGGCGCCAGGGGGAGGCGGGCTTCCGCACCATCTTTACGCCCTATGCCGAGCTGTACCACTACGAGTTCACCTCACGTGGCAGGGAAGAGGCCAACGAGGAAAAGCTGCGCCGCTAGAAACGTGAACAGGCACTGTTCATTCAGCGCTGGCCGGAGTTCTTCTTGACGGGCGATCCGTGGTTGGGGCCGAACTTATCCGCTGAGAGCGAGTACTTCTCGCTTTAGAAAATGGATTTTAGGAAGTCCTTAACTTTCTTTCGCTATGAGCTTGGAAGAAAGTAACGTTGGACTGTCCGTTAAGACAAATTACGAAAGCTCGATACTTCCGCGATACGTTTATACAGACTTATACAACTGGATATAATCGGATATAGTCTACGATAAACTTTTAAAGCTAAGATTGACCAATAATCGATTCCCTAGAAAGGCAAACAAGTGAGCGCCACAGCATTCCATAATCCGTTTCGTCCCACTGCCGGCGCTGAGCCTCCGCGCATAATTGGTCGTGATGATATTGCCCTTGAGTTTACCGAGAGTTTGAATGCGGGAATTGGTGCACCTGCGAGGCTCATGCGTATTGCTGGACCGAGGGGCTCCGGAAAAACTGTTTTGCTCTGCGATCTTAGGGATCGTGCGCGAGAGCTTGGATGGAAGACCGCTATTGTTTCTGCTGGCCCTAACCTATTGCTGAACTTGAAGGATCAGGTTGCTGATCCTTCCCTTGCGACCAATGCTTCGGTCGGCGTAAACGCCGGCTTTGTTTCCGCGAAAGTCGACGTTGTGCCCAAAGAGTCGAGCCTTAGAAAGTTGCTGAGTTCGGCAGCGAAATCATCCAAGGGTCTTTTTATTGCCATCGATGAAGTTCAGGACGCTCCGATTGACGATATGCGTGCCATTGCGTCTACGGTTCAGCTTTTGATAGGGGAAAAAGTAGATATCGCACTTGCCTTTGCCGGTTTACCCGCCGGTGTTATGGATCTTATTAACGGCAAGGCGCTTACGTTCTTGCGTCGTGCCCTCCCCGAAGATCTGGCGCCTATCAACCAGGTGGAGGTAGCGCTCTCTATGGGCGATAGCTTTGTCGCGACTGGCTTGACCATAGAGGACAATCTTCTGTCGAGAGCCGCTAAGGCCACTAAGGGCTATGCCTATCTGGTGCAACTGGTCGGTTATTCCATTTGGCAGCGCGCCAACTTGCATCGTGCCAAAAGTGCCATTGTGAGCGAGCGCGACGTCACTGAAGGCATTGCGCTGGCAGAGGCTCGTTTTCACGATGTTGTTCACGAGCCCGCGATTTCTGGACTGGGGCTCAACGATATCAAATACCTTTTGGCCATGTGCGAGGATAAACAACAGTCCAAATCAGCCGAGATTGCTAGGCGCATGGGTAAAAAGACTAATGAGGTCAGCTCCATTAGGGCAAAATTGCTACAAAGAGAGGTTATTCAGGCACCACAGAGGGGCTACGTGCAGTTTGCCGTGCCGGATCTAGATATTTATCTGCGAGATAATGCCGAGGAAATTCTCGAACGGTTCTAGGTCGAGGTATTATTAGTTTTTTCTACAATATCTTTTTCTATCCAATTGGAAGAACTACGGTCGGCTGCTTTGCTGCCATAACAATCTGGTTTGTTGCGGGGAAAGTCGAATACTCCATAAACAAGGCTGTTTAACAGATAGCTTCAATCGAAGGCTTGTATTTTTGCTGCCCTTTATACTTCCGGCTTTGCATGCGTTGGACCAGAAGCTACATCTGTATCAAATAGTTTTTCTTGTCTCTGTCTTTGGATTCCTGCGTTATGTGCCGCTCTTTTGGATTCCCATCGACGGGCTGCTAGTGGATTTTATTATAATTTGCGTTCTTATTTGCTATATTAGCTGGTATGTAGACTTGTCAACAGTGAATTTCGCATTCTCCCATGTGGCTTATTGGTTCGTATTGAGGATCGGAACGGTCATATCTGTTGTCTTGTTAAACCATCGTCGTCGTTATATTTTGCTTGTTGCTATGGCCTATCTATACGTTTTGCAGGGCGGGCCTTCTTATGTCGCTCGCGCGGAAAGCCTGTTTATGGACATCGCTACCGTCATGGCCGGTCGTCTCGGGTGCTGGCCGGGCTTTGCTCGATGCTGATCATTTGGAGCTGATCGGCTATGTGGGCGAGACTATTGGCGCCGAAGGAACCCCGGTGGTAGCGCTTGTGGGGCAAAACGCTGCGGTCGAGACGCGTATGCCCGATACGGACACGTCCATGACCAGTATGGTGGTTTGGATCGATTCAACGGATACTGAGGCGCCAGTGGGGGAGGCTAATCCGACCGGGTGTCGAGCGCAAGCTCGTCCGCAAGTACGGCGCGTTCGGCCTGCTCGTGGTCGACGAGTGGCTTCTGGACAAGCCGGACACTGAGTTCAGGTCGATGCTGCTGGAGCTGATTGAGCTGAGGTGCGGCACGGCCTCGACCGTCTTCTGCACCCAGTTCAAGAAGAAGGACTGGCACCCGAGGCTCGGCGGCGGGGTACACGCGGACGCGATTGTGGACAGGATCGTGCACAGCGCGGTCTGGTTCGACATGGGCGAGGCCAACATGCGGCAGCGCCGCGGATAGACCGGTAGCGATAAAAAGGCACCGGGGCCAGTGTCGGCCCCGGTGCCCAGGCGCGATATCGGCGGTGCTGTTTTGCGATATTCAGCAGTGCTCAAGCGAGCAAATACTCAACTTGAGTTCCGTTGATACCGGTATTTCGCCTTGTCCAGCCAAGTATTTGGGCATAGCTCCGACTCTAGGAGTATATTGCTTTCGATAGTCGATCATTTACTTCATCTGCTTAGGTATCGATGCAATATTTAGTTTGAGAATATCGGTGACTCCTATGCGTGCCCCCAAATTGTGATACGGCTTAGTTGCATGTCGACTGTGAATCGTCCCAATTATTATGTTTTCTCCTTGAGAGGAAGTAGGGGCCACGCTCCTAAGAGCGCCTGTTTACTTATTTTCGCGGCAAACGAAACCCATCACGCCTTTGGTGGAAATGCTGTCGACTCCACGCGATGGTACATTAGTTTGGAAATGAATATCTCCAAATTGACCACCTCCTCCCTCAAACAAAAAAGAAGGATTCATGGCATTAAAAATTGTTGACAGATATAGTATTGAGAACAAGTGTCATATAAGTGTTAAGAGGTATCTTATGGATATTGTCGATTACGTTTCTTTCAAAGAAGTATTTTGCTCCATCATGGGAATCAAGAGCTCTCCAAATAACGCCAGTGATGATTTGGCATGTCATTTAAATCTCAGTTATCGAATTGAAGAAGAGTTTGACCCCGAGATTTCGGATTTTGAGAAGACAATTATTATAAATGACGACGACTTGAAACACGAATATGATAAAGCGGTTGAGGCCATTGGTGATTTTCATGGTATGGAATGGTTTTCAAATGGTAAGAACTATGAGTGCATGGTCGATATATCCGGATTATATGCAACTCATTTTACAGATCAAATTTCATGTAAATCGGTAAATGCAGATGCTGAATTTAGAATGGGTCCGGCGAGCGTTACATATATTTTTGGCTCTGTTAGACCAGGATTGACATTCCGCTCCGTCATCTTCTTGCGATTGCACA
>UQIQ01000015.1 GCA_900541185.1 uncultured Collinsella sp. | reverse complement strand
CGCCGGGCCGACTCGCTTCGGATGGGGCTCTACACCAACTTTCTCGACACTACCCAGACTTGGGCTTGGATGGCGTGGACGCCCTGGTCATGGTCACCGTCGTTTTGGTGGCCGTTGTCGTGGTCGTCTTTAACGTGGAGGCCGCGGGCTTCACCGCAGGATCTGCACCGGGTTGTCCCGCAGCAGGGTCGGTAGAACCGACAGGCTCACCCGTCCCACCGCCAGGCACGTCGTTCCCGTCGGTCTCCCCCTCCGGCGCCGTGGCACCCTCGGGTTCAATCACCACATGCGCAGCCGTGTCCTCGCCGACATCCGCCACGCCGCCAGCACCAAAGGCACCACCAGCGTGCATCACAAATCGCGCGGACACAAGCGACCCGCCCAAGCAAGCAACGCCGCCATCGGCACCGGCTACAGCAAGCCACGAGGCATCGACAGAAAGCCGACAGCCGGCCGTGCCATCGCCAAGACCTGCGTCCTGCAGACACACACCATAAACGCGCACGCCCGCTTCGGGTCGGCGCCGATGGCCTCGCCAGAAAAGCCGTTAAGCTCCAGGTGGTCGGCTTCGGTCCAGACCCAGCCGAGGCCCGACGCACTGAGAGCCTGGCCCCGGCTGCCAAGCAGGGAAAAGAAGGGATGCTTTATGGCCTCCACACAGCGTTCCTTCTTCAAATTATTGTGTGAATATGATTTGAGCATACGGCGGAGCCTGAATCCACTATGCACCAACTTGGCTACAAATCATAATTCTGCAACGTCGAATACTTGATAAGCGACTGATAACGCGGATGTCCCGATTGAACAGCCCGCTTGTAAAGCTTGATATATTTTTCAAATCCCTTTTGAACTGCGAATTCATTTCCGCGAAGAGCTTCATATTCGTTCTGGCGCAAGTGTGGACGCACCTGTTGATCTATATATTCTGGCTTGTCTACAACAACGGCTTTCGAATAATCAATCCCGCATTTATTTTCGTGATCGGTAAAGAATGCGTGCCCATGGCGAATGTGCGAGCGAAAAGGTATGGCCCACGTATGTCCCTCGATTTCGACCAAAAAGACGATGTAAGGACGATTTTGCTTTTGTTCCATCTCTTTGAACGGCGGGTTTGGATGATCTTTGTAGAACGAGTTTGTCAAAAAGACGATTTTAGAATTCATGTAGACCCTCCGAAAAAGAAAATGCCTCCAACCCAAAGAGATTGAAGGCATCTTCTCAGTGGGCTTTTTTTTGATTCCGTTGGTCGCGCCCTACGACCAAAATCTTCTCAGTGGGCTTTCTTTTGATTCCGTTGGTCGCGCCCTACGACCAATTTCTGATTTAAGTATACCCAAGTAATAAAGGAAATGACTGAGGTTTCGAAAAAATGAATTAGGCAGAATTAGGCAGAGTCAAGTAACAAATACCCCGTGTTATTTTTTTACCCTTCGTTCGGAAGCAGAAGCTTGGTATATATCTGGAAGACAGTAAGAAGAAATAGGTCTTCCATGGTCTCGATTCTCTCGCCATCGAAACCGCCGGGGCACCCGTAGTCCTTATCGTTGACCTCGTCACCAGAGCCGTATGCCGCCGCGTAGAATGCAACGGTCGACGCGAATCGGCAGGCCTCAATCTCGGAGCTCGATTCGAAGCAATACGCCTTTTCTAGACAGGATATAGGAGTGAGGGAAGCGTCCTGCGACTCAAAAGCCCTAGACAGAACTTCAATGATAAAGAGGTCGCACTCGGGAGTACGGCTATCGGAGATCGGACGGAATGCGTCCAGACACTTTGGAAGATGGCCAATTCGCACGGCCGGTATTTTCTCCCCTGCGTACCTGTCGAGGCTGCGTAGGACGTATTTCCCGTCGTCATAGAAAGCCGGTTCATCTTTAGGGAAACAATCGCGGAAGACGGCTTCGACTGCGGCGATGCAACGGGCGAACAGGTCATCCTCTCCCTTGACCTGCAAGTCAAGACTGCAGTATTTAAGAATCAGATTCTGCACCTCCGGCACTAGGCAGCAGAATTCCCAATACATCTTACGTGAATAATGGAAAAGATCATTGTGCATGGCGGCAACGGCGCAAAGCGGAATCAGGCCTCTGTCGGCGTAATGCTTCGAGATGAACTCAATCGCTCGTGCCTTATTCCCTTCGGCGTGCCTACGCTCATCCCTCTCGTCCTGACGACGTTCGAATACTTCCATGCGCTTGCTCTGATATATTTGTATAAAGGCGATAACAATTGTCGCAGCTAAAGAAAATACCGAGCATATAAATTCAGTCATCGTGCTTCTCTCCAATAGAATTCTTATACAAAATCTAGTAATCACGCGATTCAATTATTGAGCATTTTTACGCATAGGGCGTTTGCTTTGATCGTAGCCATTTCATTAGGAGCTTGTGCGAGTCTAACGGAATATTGGTGAGCCTATAGGGTTGAATAAATCAAGCCATCTTTCGTCGACGAATCGGCGTCATCTGACAATGCATGAGGAGAACGTTGATAGATATACACCATCGTTTAAGCTCACTGGATTAGTTCTTGATAAGAGCGAAGAATAACAGCAAGGAGATGGTTGTATGGTTCGGCGAATCTCTAAATCGGAAATTGGCGGCGCACTTGAGCAGTGGCATGTCGGGTCATTAATCAAATTTGTTACGCAGAGAGTTTACGCGGAACAACTTATCCAGGGAATCCCCTACCTGCAGGCGATTGATGAATTTAGATCAAAAGAGGCGGGAGATGGAAGGTCTGATGCCTACGAGGGTCTCCTTGCAAGTTTTATGTCTGTTGGTTCAAGTTGTGCAATTTACTGCATGACGGCACTTGAAGATTCGAATTATCAATTCTTCCTACAGAGTAAGGATGGGCGGCGCATTAAAGACGAATTTTCAAATAGAGGCGCTGCAGTTTTGATTAAGGATCCTGTCGAGTTTTTGCTTCGATTTCAGGAAGCGGAACCTGAAGGTATCAATTTTGGACTGGTTTCTTATGACGGAGACATATTTGAGCCCAAGGTGGCGTTATCCAACTTTAAGCAGGCAGCCAGTGAAGTTCCTTTCCACAAGAATCGTGCATATGAATATCAACATGAGTTTCGAATCGTCACTGGCCACGACTGCGATATCGAATTTAAACAGGAGGACAGGGACGGTGTAACACACAACGTGTTCAACGGCTACATTCCCTATCAGGGTTTGAGACTTGGCTCCCTTGATGACATTGCTGAATTGCTTACCTTTCAGTGAACGTCTATCGACAACGTTAAAAGGCGCGAGTTGAATTATGTATAACTTAGAAGGGCGGAGGATCCAGCATGAGCAAGAACAAAAGCGACCAGAATGCGCATGAAGAGCAAGTGTTCAATGATGTTCTTAAGCTATCGATGGCCTCGGGCGGTTACAAGAAGAAAGCTGCCTTGAAGGTGAATGGATCTATTAATGCAGGCAGCGAGTGCCCTGATATTGTTATTACCCGCGAAAATGGATCCATTGTTGGTTTGGAACATTTTAGAATCGACCATAACATCAAACATGGTCGAAACGCTCAATCAAAATCTGCTGAGTTCACATCTGTGATGAAAGCTGAGCGCGAAAAGCTAATGCCAAGGCTTAAGGCTAACGATGTTTCGCTGGAGGAATTGGCGGGCATCTTCGCAAACTATGTCTCGTTGGCAAAATACCATCAAAGCTGTGCATGTTGCGATGATTTGTCGCGCTCTCTAGATGCCCGATTGTTTGGCGGAAAAACAGGCCATGCTAGCAAATTACCTAAATACCGCAATCATCTTACTGAACTTATCGGTGGTGATGGACGCATTGAATTGGGTTATTTAATTGAAATTCATTCAGATTTTCAGGGATTATTCATGCACGATGGAACAAGAGTAGCCCGCCTCGACAGTGGGCAATGCCCGCTTTATGCGGAAATTTACGATCTCCTTTTCAGGGCATCATGTGAGGTCGATTGGATCCTAATAGGTTTTTACCCATGCCTGACTGACCAGATTGCGAATGCCGCCATCATAGATTGTCGTAACAATATGTTTAAGGAGAGCTGCCGCAGGCAGCGTCTTAAAAGAACGGAATATTTAGGTCTAGGTAAAACGGAACCCTTTCTCAAACAAAGCAGAGCCGGAGAAACGGAAATTGAGCTTTGCGGAGATAAGGTAAATATCACAATCGAAAACCCCGCTGAAGGGATTTCTCCTGAGCTCCTATTTGGCACTGCGATAAATGATGCTGCAAGAGCATTAAATCTTGATAGAAGCGGCGAAACGTATACAACAACTATTTCTGTTCAACTGATTTACGAACTCGTGCGGATGAGGAGTAAGAAGATACGAGGCATCGTAACAATTTATGACGTTATGCGGCTGCTTGCAGAGATTGAGCCAGCTATATTAAAACAGGAGATCGACAGTTTTGGCGAACGGCATATCGTTTCCGAAACACCAGACTTTTGCTTATAGACAATCCAGGATGTCACAAAGAAACCAACCTTTACAGCTCGCCAATGAGTCTGGTTTAGTATTTGCCCGTTTTAGCACCGCCGAATATTGCGAGGAACTCTGATGTTCTTTCGCTTGGGCACCAGGGTCGACATAGATCCTGGTGCCCTTTCGTTGCCTTCAGTCCAACCTGCGACATTATTGAATGCCTGTCTCACTCATGTGGACCTGGGTCGCATGTCGCGATACAGCCTATGGTCGTGTCCGTATGGCCCCTGCCTTCGATAATTGGGCACCTATTAACAAACAAACAAATAGCTATACCTTGTGGATGTCCCTTTCTTCCAAATGGCAGCTATCTCAACAACGTCATGCGGCAGCCAGGAGCGCTGTTCCCAGCAGGAAAAGCGCCACAGAGGCGACGATCCAGTTGGTGTCGCCGGTTTTGGGGAGCGCCGCAGTGGTCGCGGTGACAGCCTTGGGTTTGGGGACTTTGGAGACCGTGGTCTTGGTTACTGTCGTTGTTGTTTTGGTTGTCGTGGCCGCGGGTTTTAGCGAGGGATTTGCCGTGGGTCCTGTGGTGGGATCTCCAGCAGCGGGGCTAGCATCGGCGGGAGACTTGTCCGCGCTATCGCCAGGCACGTCGCGCCCGTCGGTCTCCCCCGCCGGAGGTGTGGCGACATCGGGCTCAACCACCACATGCGGTGCCACCGCACCGCCGGCATCCACCACGCCGCTAGCACCAAAAGCCCCACCGGCAGGCGTCACAAACCGCGCGGACACAAGCGACCCACCCAGACAAGCAACGCCGCCTTCGGCACCGGTCGTATCAAACCACGAGGCGTCGACAGAAAGCCGACAGCCGGCCGCACCAGCGCCAAGGCCCGCATCTTGCAGATACACGCCGTAGACGCGCACGCCCGCTCCGGACCCAGAGCCCGCGGCAACGACGCGACCGCCGCCTCGCACGGCCATGTCGCCAGCGATCACGCCGGCGACCGTCTCGTCCGTAATATCGGCCCCGTCCGCCCGGGCATCGACGGTGCAGCCGTCCACCGCGAGCGCCTGCGAGACGTGGATCCCGCACTGCGAGCCCGTCACCGTTAGGGTTCCGGTACCGCGAAGCGTCAGGTTGCCCCACACCTCCATGCCGCACAGTGTGATGTCCGCATCGGGCGCATGTGACTCCGTCACGGAGTTCTGCCCGGCAAGCGTCAGCACCAGGTCGCCGTCGGCGCCGATGGCCTCGCCCGCGTAGCCGTTAAGCTCCAAGTGGTCGGCATCGGTCCAGGCCCAGCCGGGGCCCGACACGCCCGGCTCGTAGTACGTCGCGCCCGCGATGATGAGGCTCTCCGCGCCCGCGGCATAAGAAGGCCCGCCCAGCAAAACGCATAGGCAGGCCATGGCAACAATCGCAATGTAATGACGGCTGGTGTAGGACTCGGCAGCAAACATACCCGCTCCGATCTTCGCAGGAGCCAATAGAATGTGCACCAGAAAATGCCCTGGTAGCAGCAGTTATTAGTTTAGCGAGATCAAGCCGCAAACAAAGGAAATACCTGTGAGCAGCACCAGGAATTAGGCGTAAATCGTTTTGCCAATCGGTGAAAGGAAAGGGTCACATCAAGCGATGTTCGAAAATCATCGCACGTACAACCGAGATAGTTGACTTCATCCCCAAAGCTCTGATTTGATTTGGATTCTTCAACGCATGTGAGGCCAGTAAAACACTATCTATAAAAGTCAATGGGTTTGGGAACTACATTTTCCAGCCGCGTGAAAATATTGTGTATGCAGCGCTAATTCGTTTTAGAGCCATGAGCGTGACAAATAGAAAGTTAAGAAGAAAGAAGGCAGCGAGACAAAATAAGATTCTTGAATAAAGTCCATTAATGGTCTTGGCCAATGGGGCTATACATAACAAGCCAACGGCGAAGAGCCCATCCAAAACAGTCCACATAGATATATGAAAAGACTCGTCAACTAAATCGAACTCGCGATCAAGTGGTTTTGGATCATTTTGTGAGCTCATTTGAAAGCGCAACTGAAAGAGGAGAACGGCAACACCACACATAAGGCCAGAAATAATAGAAATACAGCTAATGAGATTCGATATCATATCGTCAAGGTTAATGCAACTATCAGGCCATTTAAAAAATAGAGCCATCGACAGCAAAGCGGGAATGATTAGCTGCACAAATATATCTGTGGGCGATATTTTATTAGTTTGATAATTACGGAGCGTATCAATATATTTGATTAATAGTGGCCAAAAGTCAATTTTGCCCATATTATCGACCTTCCGGAGTGAGGTAATACACTATTTATCTCTATTGAAGACATCCTCTGCTCTAGCGAAACTATCAAGACAAGCAGCGATAAACTGATCATCAGAAAGTGGCGGCTGTCCTGATTCATTTAATACTTCAGTTATGGGAACTGCGAATTCCTTATCAAGCATAAACGTCTTAGGTTTTCCGTCACGTTGCTTTAGCGTGGCAAAAACTTCTTCTCGACCAGAATAGTTGCTCGTAACGCCAAAATACTCCGCAACCGCTTTCTTGTCTTTAATCATATCAATTGTCGCTAGAGGGATGCGAAGACCTCTTTTATGTTTTGCAATGAATGATATAGTTCCCACGTTTGCCACGGTACCGTCTTCAATGTTTTTGGAGGGGCGATAACGGCGAAGTTCGAATTGCTCCACTCCCGTAAATGCGTCAAGTGCAGACCTTTCTTGTACGCGTTCTGATTTTAAGGTTATTCCCGTTGAATGACTGGCAATATAATTCTTTAGTGCTGTAACTGGCACTGAGGCGCCTCCGCCATTCGGAACTGATTCAATCCCAATCAACGCATAGCCTAATCCAGGAGTACATTTAATGAGTAGCCTAGAAGGGACCATGCCGGCCATTTCCTCTGTGTAGGAAATGCCACTATCGGTCATTGTTCTTGTGTCAACGACATCAACATGAAGTCCCGCGCGACCAGATTTTAGATTGACTAAAACACTGACATTTATTTGCCTATAAGAATCGAACTGAATGAACCGTTCACCTTCATTTACTTGAAACGGTGCGTTATTGTCATTAACAAAGCTAAAAATGTAGTCTAGTAAAGGTTTGTTGCCGTAATTCGAGACATCGAGTCTTTCCTCCTTGTGTCTATAGGTATTTGCCCAAAGCCTATAGACAACAAGTGAGTGCATCGCGAACAATCCGGGCATTAGAGCATCTCCTAAAGCGATCAAATTAACGTTGATGCAATTTTATTCCTGCTGGTGGACAATTAAAAATACCGTGCTGCATGCAAAGTAAATAATTTTCAGCATTGGGAAATACCATTATAACCCCTCGGCTCTAGTTAAGATATTCTCCTAAACATAGGTTGCGGTTCAAGACGTAGCCTGGGCCAACACTACCGAAGTCAACATATGGGATCGTCCAATGGTTCTCCAGCAAGGAGTAATATACGGGTAATAGCAATTCAGTCATTGTTTCGAATATTAGATTGATAGTTTCTGCCCGGATGTATTTGATTTCCCATTTATGAAATCGACCCCCGAGGATCTCTTTCCATTCCTCAGGGGTCGATCTTAATTTATATAACAGTTTAGAAAACAGTTGATGATGCGGAGACCGGAAGGTCCCCGAAGATCGTGCCGAAAATTTAAGCCTGATTCTAAATCAAATTTTGTGGTGATGATGACCCTAGCAAAGGGTCCTTCATTTGTTTTGTTTAGCCAAGTACCAAATAGCGAAGACACATTCAAGTGCCTGCGGAGGTTTACGTTGGTTCAAAAGTTGGCTTAGTCAATTTTTGAACCAACGTAAGTCAAAACACATAGAAAGAGTTTATGTGAAAGTAGCTAAATTTCGACTTCCGTTATTCGCAAGCCGCTGCTTGCGTTGTAATTAAATCAATGAAAGATAAGCATGCAATTGAGATGCTGGCCGCTATCATCCAGACGAATGATAGTTACCACTCCCCCATGCTTCAGATTACGGCATGAATAATGCGCCGAGTGTATATCTAAGCGCGGCTATCTCGCTACGCCTTCACCACAGGTGTCGCTCCCGAGCTTGATAGGCGACAGTTCGATGTGGTCTTTACTTGTGTCGAATTGACCCAGCAGGCCAGCTATGGCGGCGGATACACTATCATCGATGTAAAGACCGCATTTGCCTCCACGCTCAGCTGCTCGCGCGAACTCGACGAGCTCGTTGCGAATTCCCTCGCCGTCAAGCTGGAAGAAATACCGCTTGTTTTGAGAAGGATCCTCTTTGCGTACCTCGAAGTAGTCTGTTTTCCACCAGGGAGCGGGTACGTAAATGTAGCCATCCGTGCCGGAAACCACAAGCGACCCCTCAGATTTAGCCGCCTTGCCGAAAACCGCCTCGCCGTAGCCATCCTCGAATGCCAGTCGGATCTCACCAAACGCGTCAAAGCCAGCGTGACCTTCAAGGTCGGCCCTTACAAAATCGGCTGATTGATAATTAGTTCCGAGTAGCTGCAAGATGGGCAGCAACGCTGCTGGACCCCAGGCTTTGGAGCTCGACCACTTGCCCTCAACGCTCGAGATGTCCTCACTGCCAAGATCAACAAGGCTGGTGCATACAGCGCGCACCGAAAGAACTCGTCCAATGTGACCACTCTTGGCAAGCAGAAGCAGTCGATGGTAGGCCGTTGAATACGCCGTCTTGATCGCGTCGGCCAAAACGAGGCCCTTTGAGCGTGCGAGCGCCTGCAGTTCCTGGCACGCCTCACGCGTTGAGGCAATGGGGCTCTCACATAGAACATGTTTGCCTGCCTCAAGCGCTCGCTTAATCTGTCCATAGTGCTGATTGGGATGCGATGCAAGGTAGATTGCGTCGCATCGACCGACTATCTCATCGAAATCATTAACCTGTTCGACTAAGCCACAGCCTGCGAGGCTTCCATCACTGTCGATCATCGCGCAGGTGGGGTCAACGCCATTCACGAAGGCACTTTCACGCAGATACTTCTCCACTAGCACACGCTTGCCCACGTACCCCATTCGTAGATGTCCACTTTCGGCGCGAAGCTCGGTGCTCGAGACGCCTTGCGTACGATCAAGGTAGACTACCTCACAGTATTCCCTGAGATAGTCGAACTTACCAACCCAGTCAGAGCCTACGGTGAACACATCAATTCCCATACGTCTGATGTCGTCAATCTTCTGGCCCTCGTACTCTTCAACGATTACTTCGTCAGCAATCCCGAGCTCTTGGACAGAACGCATGCGCTCGTTGAGGGTTTGGGAAACGTTAATCTTCCCGCGCACCTTGTCGAAGCCATCGGCGGTTACGCCCACGACCAGGTAGTCGCCGAGCGCCTTGGCGCGTTCCAGCAGGCGCACATGGCCCCGGTGCAGAAGGTCGTACGTTCCATATGTGATCACTTTCCTCATGGGCCTCACCTTCCCTTTCGTGGCTTGTTTAGTAATTGCCGCAGTGCTCGAGCTTCGCGACGTGGAAGGCTTTCTCCCACCCATGGGCCTCGTACCAAGGCCACAGTGGCTCTATGTAGCAGTACAGCAAAGGTATGAGGCCGCGCGCGGCCACTTCGACGGCCAGCGATGAGAGCACCCGCGCCCCGACACCCTTCTCCGCACCAGGGCGTGCCTTGAGCCCGGCGCAGACGGCAACATCGTCGGACTCGGCATAGGTCGCCATATGCGCAGCAATTCCTTCGCTATCCCTAATGACTATGCTCCTGCAGCCCTGAAGCCGCTCTCTCTCGCACAACTGAGCCACGAGCGCGCTGACATCGTAGTGCTTGCCAATCTCCTCGTCGCCGCAGATGAGCCTGGCGATCTCAGGATAGTCGGCCTCGGTCGCCCTGACCGCCGCGGGGTCTGGTACCTGAGTTCCGTCAGCCCGCATAACCCACCCCTCAGACAAACTGTAGTCGGCGAGCACGGTGGCGAGCTCTGCCGCAGCACTGTAAGAGGTTTGGACCATGGAGGGGTCCATTTTCTCAACGAGGGTCGCGACGGCCCGGATTGCGCGGTGGCCTGCCTGCCCGCAGAAGACGACCTGGAGTCCGTCATAATATCGGTAAACGACCGCCTCGAGTCGGCTTTCGTCGAAGACCTCCCAGCACGCAACGTTGTCGCCCTCGAACCCGTAGGTCAGCGCATCGATAAGTGCGTAGGGGTTTTCAACGCGCTGACCTTCCAGAACACGCCGCAAGCCCTCGTCCCAGCAGGCCACTTTCTTCACATTCACGTTCGTTTTCCTTAAAACTCGTAGCTCGATACCGGCGAGTGCTGCCCTCGGCGGTCCTCGGGCGGCAACTGCATGTAGTCGCCATAGATGTAAGTGAGGATCGCGTCGAAGTCACGTGTCCCCATCAAACGTTTCCCTTCGAACTCGTACTCCGACAGGTCCTTAAACCACTCCTTAGGCATCGCGTAACGCTCTTCGAGCGGATTTTCTCGATAGAGGGTACCGGTAGCTGGAAACAGCAGCGTCCTCACGCGGTTGGGGCTGTCGTCCGTGCTCTTGCGCTCCATTGGAGCGGCTAGAGCATAAACCGCCTTTGCGGGTATCTTGGACAATAGCGAGAACCAGGCCCTGAGCGGAGCCGACACGCGGGGGTCGAGTCTGCCGACCTCAGACCATAGGACCTTGCGCAGGCACATGCACCAGAAGTCCTGCAGAATTTGGCCGCCCACACCAAGAGGCGCGTCGTCCATGGGGAACACGTCGACAAAGACTCCTGTTTTGCACTTCAAGTGCTCCTGTCCGACCCTCACGTACTTCGTTCCGGTGCGCCTGAGCTTGCCGTACCCCCACCTGTATTCAGGATCGCTCAGATGGTCCTGGAAGAAACAGATGGACGGGTCCATCTCATGGGCGACAGAACGGAACCTCTCGTAGTCCTCACGAAGCATTGCAATATCAGCATCATCATCCCAGGGGATATAGCCCTTGTGGCGCACTGCGCCAAGGAGCGTCCCGCCGAAGATTGTGTACGCAATCCCGTGAGCGCGACACACGCGGTCGAACTCCACGAGCATGTCGAGCTCCAATAGCTGCATGCGCCGGAAGTCCTCTCCTTCTATGACCTTTACCTGTTTCATCTGCGCCCCCACCTAGAACAGACCCTCGGCCGATAGCGAGGTCAGGCAGTCGATAAGCCTGTCGTTGTCCTCCTCTGTGATGGCACCGATGTGCCCGATGCGGAACACCTCGTCGCACAGCGCGCCTCCGTTTGGGCACAGCCACATGCCGTACCCGGTTTTGGCGCGCTCGATGATTGCCTTCGCGTTGCTCGCGGGGCAACGGAGCGCCGTCACTGCATTGGAGGGGTTCTCGGGGACCATCTCGAGTGTGGTGCTCGTCAGGGCGTCGCGCACGGCCTTCGCGCGCGACGCGATCTCGGCGCGCTCCGCGTCGATCCCGCGCGCCTCGATCGACCTCAAACGCGCATTGATCTCAAGCAGCGTGTTGACAGCAGGCGTCCAGGGAGTCTGCCCACGCTCGCCGTTGCGCAGGGCTTCCTTTAGGCTCAAGTAGGAGCAAACCTCGGGATTCTCCGCTACCCTTTCCTGTCCGCGCGGCGAGAGAGCCATGAGGGAGATGCCCGGGTGGCAAGCTAGCGCCTTTTGCGAACCCGTCAGCACCACGTCGGCGCCGAGAGCCGCCATGTCAATCTCTTCGGCGATGAACGCGCTCACTGCGTCGACGATCAAGAGCATCTCGCGTTCGCGGCAAAACTCGGATAGGAGCCTCATGTCGTACAATAGTCCCGACGAGGTCTCATGCATGTTCACGAGCAACGCACCGCAGCCGGATTCCACCGCATCCTCGAGGTTTTTCCGCGTGACCTGACGCCCGAACTCAAGCTTAATCTCGTTGACGTTGTGCCCGTGAAGTTGGCATAAGTCGACGAACCTCTGCCCGAAACTGCCGCCATTGACCACTGCAACTCGCTCAGCGGGCGCTAAGACACTCATCACAGCAGCCTCCATAGCGCCTGTGCCAGAAGCCGTTAGAAACACGCAGCGTGAATCCTTGGGTGCGGACAACAAGTCCAACATAATGCGCTCGTTCTCTAGCATTACCTGAGAGAACTCTGGTGTGCGGAAATAGGGTGCGCTCTTGGCTGAAACTTCCAGCACCTCGCTGGGACTCATAACCGGACCAACGGTGAAGTTAAGCATCTGCATTCTCCTTAGTGTCTTCGTTCACGCACCATGCCTTCAGGCAGTGCGTCTGTCTTTTGTCCTCCGGCGGCAGCTGCATGTAATCCCCGTAGCACTTGGTCAGGTATTCGTCCCAGCAGCCCATGGCGGGGAACATGTGCTCCTCGAACTCAACCTCGACCATGTCCTCGTAGCCTTCCTTGGGAAGCGACCACCCGTGTTTGGCCAGTCCGAGTACGCTGCTGACGCGGCTTGCCGCGTCGTAACCAGGCTCGGTTGCAACGCGCTCAGCCATTGCCATCATCTTCGTCTTTGCGTGCTCCGGATTAAGAAGCGCTTTGGCTGCGTTCTTTATGAAGCGTTTTCCCATTGAGTCCGAATTATGATTGGCGCTCGACCAAACGCTTGCACGCGAGGCCTTGTTCATGCGGACTTGCATGCGCTCAATCTCGCTCTCGTCAGAAGAAACGCCATCCATAACGAAAACATCTATCCAGAGCATTTGATCCATGACCCCTTCATAGGTAGGCTCTTGAGCTCTAATACTTTCGGTGCAGAACTTGCGCCAGGGGTAAACAAACGGGCTGTTCTCGGGGCCAACGAGCCTGAGTCCAGCCGGCAACTCGCCAGCAAGCGTTGCAAGACGATCGTAATCGGGGCGCGGCATACAGACGTCGATATCGTCATCCCAGGGGATGAATCCCTTGTGGCGAATAGCGCCAAGCAAAGTGCCGGCTGTAAGTGAGTATCGAAGGCCGTGTTCGGAGCAAAAGGCATCAAACGCTTCAAGAAGCTCCAGCTCCTTCTGGTGTAGCTCTTCGATAGAGAGCGGGGTGATGTTACTCATGCAACTTTCCCTTCCTTAAACATTCAATCAGCGCAAACCCCCTGGTTCCAAGTAGCGCGACCTCGGCTATGCAGCGGATTACGCAGATCGCGAGCAAAGATGACCGGCCGAGAAGCGCCATCGCGAGGAGCAGAGCAGCGTTAATAACACCTGAGGCAACAGTCGAGGCGGTAAGTTCGTTGACCTTACCCAAAGCGCCGAGTACCGGCCAGCCAATCAAGATCGAATAGAAAGAGAGCGGCAGGACAGGGCTGAGGGCAACCATGACCCAAGAACCCGCAACGTAGCCCTGTCCGCCAAGTAGAAAAAACACCTGCGGGGACAGCAGGCAATACGCAACGGTGCCGACCAATAGGGCGGGAGCTGCCATAATCGCCATCTTCCTAACAGCGCCCAGATCCCGATGCGCCACAACATGGGGATACAGACTGCTGGATATTGGAGAATAGAGCGCTTGAACCGCGCTCACGGTTGTGAGGGCGAGCGACCAGTACGCGATTTCCGTCGGGTCGGTGAGCACGATTCCCACGACGAAAGTGGTGAACCCCGAGACAAGGGTGGTGCCGATGTTCGACACGCAATACACGGCAGATCTCTTTAGCTCAGCCAAGGCGTTTCGGAAGCCACCGAAGGAAACCCGCACGCCGTAGCGGGTTCGAACGGTCATGAAGCTCCAGATAAGCGCTACCAAGCCGCCCAGGGCATCCGCAACTGCGACGAGCAGAAGATCCTGCGGTCCATGGACCACCAGAAGAGTCAGGCCGACCGTGATCACCTTTGCCGCGAAGAAACGCGTGGTGAGCGGCTCCATGTCCTCAAAACCTTGAAACATGAAATCCGGTAGCAAGGCCCTGAGCACGGTGGAAACATAGGCAATCAGTACATACCCCATATTGTCCCAGAGCAGTGGGATGAACTGGGCGACGACCACGACGACCGCGCACAGGCCGGCGGCGAGGAGAAGACGAGCGAGCTCTATGGAGCCGAGCAGGCGTGAAAGGACCTCGCAGTTGTCCCTCAGGTCGACGACTTGCTTTGTTCCGGAAAGCATGAAACCGAAGTCAGCGAGCGTCTGGACGATTCCCATGAACGACAACACGTAGGCATAGACGGCGTAGCCACCCGTGCCCAGCACGCGCGTGAGGTACGGCACGAGGATGAGGGGGAATACGTACTTAAGTACTTGTAATCCGTACTGCCAAATTATGTTTTTGGCGAGTGTGTTACTGCTTTTCAATATCTATATCAACCCAAACAAATTTCAGTTTTCGTTTCTATTCGAGCTAAAGCGCAAGGCAATAAAGAGCGGGTGCCTGAGCCCTTAAAGCGAAAGCGACGCCAGCCGCCAGAGGACGCTATCGACTTCCAAAAGAACATTCTCGGGATGGCCCATTCGCCTTCATCAACTCGGTAGCAAAAGCAAAAACGCAGCGAGATTCTTCGTCAACGAGCGCGACCGTGAGGTTTGCAAACAAGATACCGAGCTGATAGAGAGTCTGGTCATACATCCTCTGGTGAAAAGGAAAGGCCAATGTCCGGCGCAAAGCAAGCATGGCTTCGATCGTGAAGTACCTGTCTATAGACCTCTTGCTCGACAGGCTGTTCGAGGTTAACGAGTCAACTTGCTTTTGGTATGAGTAGTCCAATTCGTCGATGGTCGACCCCTGAACCTCAGCACGATCATTTATGTCCGCACAGTGTCCTCAAACCACCCATCTTTGAGAAGCTCTAGGCCTTGCCGCGTCTCGCGATCGAAGATCCTTCCCCATGCAACGCCGCTCGAGTGTTTCGTCCCCACAGAAATGACCCGCCCGAGCTCGCTGATATAGCGGGGAATAATCACGGTGATGTCGACCAAAAGTGTTGCAGGTCATAAGTCGTGGAGCTCGGACGAGGAACGTTAAGTGGTGGCCGAAACCCGGGTAAGCGCTCCCTGGCCACGCAGATTCAGGAGGTCCATCCGAAGCCCCTCGCGTGTGGTACGCGAGGGGCTTCGGATGGACCGAATGCTTGGCGATCCTCCCGAGATTGTTCAACACTAGTCCCATTTAACAATCCTCATGAATCTAAACAAGCTGCCAGAAAAAGGAAAAAGGAACGACACCGTGCCATTGCGGCCGGTAGACCATAATTACTACAAAAAACACGGCCGTAACTGCGCATATGCCGTAAACGAGGAGGAACTTGAGCTTTGTATCGATCTTTCGGAATCGCAGCGCCACGTATAAGACAAGGAAAAACGAGGTAAACGTCGTCAGCCTCTGGAAGATGTTCACGAAGCAAGCGAGGAACTGGAAGACGACCTGGAGCATGGATCCATGAAAAAGAACCCTCTCCTCCCTGTCGTCATCCGAAGCCCCCACCCCAAACAAATGGGAAACGACAATCAGCAAAGCGTCCATGGCGGTCATGATCGGCGCCGCGAGCGCATTCCCCCCCCGACCACGAGGACATGCTATACGTCGAGTACTTGTCAAAGTTCTTCTCAACGAAGCTCCACACGACATCAGGGGAAAGGGCCAAAGCCAACGCGACGACGCCATAACCCAGCATGACTTTCTTTGTCGGTGCGAGCGCCGAGAGCGGAATGAGCGCGAGCATGACGATGGCGGTCGAGTGAAACAGGGAGCCGAAAATGACCGCCGCAGCGAAACGGATCCTCTTCCCGGACTCCAGCCAAGGTATCGCCGCGATGATGATTGCGGCGGCGATACCTTGGCGCATGAGGTTCATAAAGGAGGCGTACGTCAGAAGTGTCACATAGAGGAAGAGTGCGAGCACGGGATTGCAGTCCGACTTATAGACCACATACCCGACGCAGGCGGTCATGACCGCACTGGTGAAGAGAAGAAGGAGCTGCGGATTGGGGCTGACCACGTTCAAGGCCCGGAGGAGGTACAGGAACCCGGTTTCATACCAGGAGTGTGCCATCCACGCCGTCAGGTAAGCGTTCCAGTACTGGAGCGTATCCACTCCGACCGCATAGCTTCTCAGGCCGGAGAACGCGAACAAGACCAGGCAGGCCAAGATGATAAAGCATCGTCTCTCAGCATCCCCGCGCGACACGCCCGTGATTACACCGAGAACGAGAATCACGACTATTTCCATCAGATAAATCGTCATGCGCGCCCAATCACCTTGAGATAATCGGTTCGAATCGACTTGGCGATCGAGGGCCACGAAAACAACTCCGCAACGCGACGTGAGGCCAGGGCCATCTCCGCATAGGCCTCAGCAGAGCTGGCGGCGGCGACGATGGCTTCCCGCACGGATTCGGGAGAAAGGTCGCAGACCCATCCGGCTCCCTCTGCGAGGATGACGTCAGACATGTTGGTACCCGGGGTTACCACGCATGGCAACCCGTAGGCGCACGCCTCGAGCAGACCCATCGGCATCCCCTCGTAGCGTGATGTGAGGAGAAAGATGTCCGCGGCGCGCAGAACCGCATCCTTCGCATCCCCGTATACAGGGCCGCGAACGGCAACAACGTCTGAAAGCCCCGCGGCCTGTAGCTTTTTCTCCATCTCATTTGAGAAGCCGTTGACGGAGTTGCCGTAAATCGAGAGATGGAAGCGCGGTGAATCCGCGCGAGCATTCAACGGAGTAAGTGCTTCGAGGAGGATGTCCAATCCCTTTTGATAGGGCTCCACTCTGCCAACGAACACAATTTCAGGCACGTCGCCATGCCACGACTCCCGATGAGGGCGCTCCTTGGGCACTTCTATGCCGTTCGGCTCGATGAAGCTGTTCCGGTTCCATTTCTCGCCGGACTCATCGCGTTCCTTCTCGGTAAGGTAGTGGATCGCAGCGGCGCCTTGAGCGAAACGGTTGTAGAAAACGGCGTTGCAGATTCGTTTCTTAAAGGTTTTCTTCCCCTGGTCTCCGCTCGTGAGGGCGCAGTGCGGCTCAATCACATATGGTATACCCGAAGACAGCACGCCCAAGAGGGTCGCGTTGGGATGAAACACATAAAAACCCTCGAAAACGATTAGGTCAGGGCCCCAGATTCGACTGGTGAAATCTTCAATGTTGAAAGCAAAGTCGTTAGGGTTCCTGTAGAAAGGAAGACCCCTCCATTCTTCGCGCTCGACAGGTCTCATGTTATACCAGACAACCTCTTCGAGTTCGGATAAGGCCCCGATCAGTGCAGGCACACAGTACGTAGGGCCCGCGAAGCCCTCAAACTCAAGGTTCGAGAGAAATAGAATCCTCATTCAGCCTCAATCCTAAATCCTTTTAAGCACCGCGTGCGTCAGCTGCCAGAACAGACAATACGCGGAATAGACTGGGTTTATCTTCTCCACTTTTCGGTAGGCGTTCCACGTGCGGGAAACTGCACGGAATTTATTAGCGGAGCGGGAGCCGCCATGTTTCCTGTTCTTTGCAAGCACCTCGTCGAGGCCGCCGGCTGGAACGCCACTCTTGAGGACCTGGAGCCAGACGACCATGTCTTCAGGGAAATCGAACGAATCCCCGAAATCGGGACAAACGAGAAGACTCAGGGGTATTTTCGAGAGGTCGAACGCGATGGTATGGCTGCAGGTCACGGTGTTCTTGAGAAAACCGTCGTAGTCGATGCTCTTGGGTACGTGTACGTAATTCCTATGCTGTCCGTCAGACTCAATGGTCTCATACGAGGTGAAACACATCCCCAGACCACAATCCCGCATGTACGCAAGCTGGTGATCAAGTTTATCCGGAAGCCATGCGTCATCGGCGTCCATGAACGCGACGAAATCGCCGGAAACGTGTTCGATACCGGTATTGCGCGACTTAGCCGCACCAACGTTGTGCTCGTTGGGATGAACCGAGATACGACGATCCTTATTCTCGTATTCCTTCGCAAGTCGAAGAGATGCGTCCGAAGAGCAATCTTCGACCACGATGAGCTCCCAGTTCTTATAGGATTGAGAAAGAACGGAGTCGAAGGTCTCGACAAGATACGGCTCAGCATTGTAGAGGGGCATAATGATTGAAACCAGGGGAGAATCGGTCATACGTTACTTCCCCCTCCTCATCGCCTTGAACGTTTTTACGAACACGCGGGTATCCAACCCGAGCGACTGATGGCGCACATAAAAGAGCTCACGAGCTTGCCTCTGACCACTTCTCCACGTGGATTCATTGCGGTCAGTCGCAGCCCACCAACCGGTGATGCCAGGCTTACATGCGAGCACCTCATCGCGTGCATCGCCGTATTCATACGTTTCCTCAAGTGTTACGGGACGAGGGCCAATGACGGATAAATCACCCGAGAGAACGTTAATGAATTGAGGAAGTTCGTCCAACGAAGTGCGGCGAAGAAAGCGGCCTACACGCGTGATTCGGGGATCATCGTCAACCTTCTGTTCGCGCTGCCATTGCGCCAACTGCTCGGGAGTCATGTACTTCTCAGGATGCTCGTGAGCATCAGAGACCATGGTTCGGAGTTTGAAGATATAGATAGGCTTGCCGCCCTTACCGACTCGCTTTTGGCGAAAAAACGGCTTGCCGGGAGAGTCAATCTCTATGGCGATGCATGCAGCTACGACGGGGATAGCCAATACCACACAGACGCCAGCAGAGAACACGATGTCAAAGGCTCGCTTGAAGGCAAAGTAGCCTGGCCCACCTTTCTTGGGAGCAGCAGCATTGGGATCGGCAGCGGGTGCCTTATAGCTTCCTGTCGCTACGAAACCTTGCGCCGGAGCAGGGTTCTCGACGGGAGGCGGAAATTCCGTCGCCACAGGAGCATGAGAGCCATTCTGCCGATCAATGACTTGACCGATCATTGACGTACCACAAGGAACATCAGTTATATATTCAGTTTTATCCGACACGTTCTCTTCCAACACTTCGTCCCCGGGTCGGGGATCCTCCCTGTTCTGTGTAGCGACCGTCTGCAGCTAGGCGATCGCCTTTTTAAAGTTGCGCATGACGCGCTGCTCGTTTGAAAGAACGGCAAGGCCAACGCGGGTGGTTACGCGCCGGCCGCACAGGTCGAGCTCCAAATAAGCAGTGCACTTGCGTCTATTAATGGTTTTGATGAGGCCTTCGTGGCCCAGCAGTGGACCAGCCGTTACTACGACCTGGTCGCCGTTTTTTAGGGCCTCACTCATGGGCACTACGCGGTCTCCCCTATGCGTAAAGCTGCTTATGAGTTGGGCCTCTTCTTTTGCCAGCGGCACAAACTGACCGTCCTGGGCAAGCACCCGGGCAAAGTCGTCCATGCGCAGCAGATACTGTTGCACGGTGCGAGGGTCTGACGTATCGCAGATGAGATAACCGGGGAACAGAGGCTTGGTCGTGTTGACCCATTCGCCGTGTACCTTGATCTCGGTTTGATATTGGGGATAAAAGAGCTCTTGCATGGCACCAACCGGCACCATGCGCTCAATGCGCTCGCGCATTACGTCTTCGCGACCGTTAATGACTTGGATCACATACCACACGAGCACCACCCCCTTGCTGTCTTACGTGTGGCTCACGGGGTTTGGGTATGGCTTCGCCAGGGCGCTTGTGCGCAAAGGCGCTCCATATTCAAACCCTGAGCCCAGTCAGACAAGCACGTGGCTCTGCCCCACCGTGAACGGTATGTACAAATGCAGTTGCTAGAGGAGCGGACGCATATCGCAAAACGACCGCGCCCCAGTTGGCTGCGTGCGAGCCAGTCAAGCAGGTACGAAACTGGACCGCACGCAAACAGCTGTTGGACTGCTGTGGTTTGCCAAAGCAACTTATTGCACTACCTAAAGCGAACTAATTAATTAGACGCAAAAGCAAGAACAAAACGTGCATGGCAATCAATATTGGAGCTCGTGGTTTTTCTAACACCGCCGTTACGGCCGGATGCTGATCGACCCTGCGTTTTGCGACTTGCTGGAGCCGCGAGCACAGTTGAACTCATGAAACGTTAGGTATCCTAGCACAAGCTGGTAGCGAAACTGATTTGGCTTGTGGTGGACAACATATCGTTCATTTAGCGTGTTCAAGGGGGTTGTTTTGGGATGTTGTTCACATTGGCGCAGGATATTGGGGTGCTAACGGAGGTTATGGATGCTCCTGAAGCCCGAATTGACCAGCGAGGCGTTCTGGTAATTGCGTTTGTCCAACAAACTATGTACAGAGATGGGAAATAAATTGTGCAACTTTTTGTTGGCGTAGGTGGGGTTTGTGGCGCGTGGTTTTTTGGCATGAAAAAAGGCCTTCGGAATTCCGAAGGCCTTTGCATTCACGATGGTGGAGACGAGGGGGATCGAACCCCTGACCTCTTGACTGCCAGTCAAGCGCTCTCCCAGCTGAGCTACGCCCCCGTGACGAGGAGATACTATAGGGGAATGTTTTGCTTGATGCAAGAGGTTTTTGTTGAAACTTTTTCTTACGGGTTTTCCTGGGACGGGGCTGAATTGACTTATTTTGACTTCGGCAAAATAAGTCAATTAACCCACCGTCCCGATAAAACCCTCACGCAACAAATACGCTATCGCAGTTCCGACATGGACGGTTATCTTTGCAGTTGATCTTACTATGTTGCTAATGCCGGTATCGGCTAACAGGCCCAGCGGGGCGTGATCCAGTTCCCACTCTAGGCCGTGCTCGCTTACCTCGGTGTTGGGGGCTATGGCGATGATGGAGAACGTCTTGCCTTCGGCGCTTTCGATGGTCCACGATTCGCCTGCGTGCAAGATGCGGGCCGTGGTCTCGTCTTCGGCAATCCAGATAGGGGCATCCTCGTAGCCTGCGAGCAGCCCCAGTACGGAAAGCGCCATGTCCGGACGGCCGCCCGTAGCGCAAGTCGCAACTACTTCGGCACCCGGCCAGCGACGACGGACGGAATCGAGCGCCAGCGCCAGATCGGTATAGTCCTTGTACGGGTCGTGGCGCTCAACTTCAAAGTCGGTGGCGGCATCGACTAGCGCGCGACCCGCATCGCTCACCGTGTCGGCATCCCCCACATAAACGTCGCAGCCCAGGCCGGCGCCCAGCAGCGCGTCGAGTCCGCGGTCCACGGCGACAACGTGGTCGCACTCCCCCGCCAGCCTACGCAACAGATCTGCGCTCACCACCACGGGTGAGCCGCAGACCACTAATACCTTGCAAGCCACGGCCCTCGCCTATCCCTCAAATGCAAGCACGCGGGGCAGATCCAGCTCTTCGTAACTGTCGATAAAGATATCGCAATTGGCGCGCACGTCATCGCGCTTCATGCGGCCGTGCGGGTCATAAATACCCACACGCTTAAAGCCTGCGGTGCCAGAGCTCTTAAGGCCAAAGACTGCGTCCTCAAACACCCAAGCGCGCTCAAACTTTTGCCCATGGCGCTCATCTAGGCGGCGCAGCGCCAGCTCGTATACGTCGGGGAACTGTTTGGAGCGCCCCGCCTCGCCCGTCGTGGTAACAAACTCCATATAAGCGTCGAGCCCGGCGCCCGCAAGCGCAGACTTAACCAGCTCGGCCGGCGTGGACGTGGCCACGCACATGGCAATGCTCGCCGCCTTCGCCTGCTCCAAAAATGCCAGGAGCCCCTCACGCGGCGGCACCTTGGAGTACCCATCGATCAAAATCTCGCCAAGCTCACGATACAGCTCCTCACCATTCGCGCCAATGCCCCACGTGTCGTGGTAGGCCTGGCACTCGTCCTCGAGCGACAAATGCTCAAACTGGGCAAAATCGTCGACCGTTACATCAATGCCATGACGGCGCAATAACTCGGTCTGCGCATGGCCCCAGACGGGGGAGCTATTAACCAGAGTTCCGTCGCAATCGAAAATAAAAGCAACACTTGGAGCAGCGATGTGGTTCATAAACGAGCCTTTCGATGTCAAATGGTAAACAACCTGCTAAAAACGTTTTACCAAACGTAAGCCTATCAGTTTTGAAACCCTAATTGGTAAAACTGTCAAGGGTTTTACCACAGCAATTCTGCCAGTGGTATAAACATGTCGCTTACCGATTAAACGCCCCCGCAAATCCGCTTTCGTCCATAAAACTAACGTACAGGTGTTATCGTAGTTTCTGCCGAAAGTTCCACCGAGCACGCGAGGTGGAACGAATCATAGAACTATCGCCGTCCCTTCGATTCGTGCAGCCTTGGACCTTTCGCATCTAGTCACCAAGGCAACACGCTGCCGCGTCATGATGGGATCAAACGTGAGCGATACAAAGCTAAAGCCAGCAACCAAAAAGCCTGCTACCCGCAAAGCCGCCCCGCACGCACCGGAGCTCTCCAAGGACGATGTCTACCTGTTTGGCATTGGAATGTGGGAGCGCAGCTGGGAAAAGATGGGCGCTCACCCCGACACGCAGAACCGTACGCGCGGCTGGCGCTTTTGCGTTTGGGCGCCCGACGTAAAGAGCGTCCATGTCATTGGCGAATTTAACGACTGGGACGAGGAAGCCAACCCGCTGGTGCCCATGCATACGAGCGCTATTTGGGAAGGCTTTATTCCTGGTGCCGAGCAGGGCCAGCTCTATAAGTACCTTATCGAGACCAACGAGGGCGAAAAGCTCTACAAGGCCGATCCGTACGCCTTTAGGGCCGAGTGCCCTCCGGGAACGGCGAGCGTGCTGTGGACCCTCGATGGCTACAAGTGGAACGACGCCGCGTGGCTCAAGCGCCGTGCCAGCCATAACCACATGTCGCAGCCCCTTAACATCTATGAGGTGCATATTGGCTCGTGGAAGCGCCACGGCGACGCGCCGCAGGGCGATCCGGACGAGTACGGCAACTACCCCGGCCCCATGGATCCCTTCCCCGCACAGCGCGGCGAGTTCTACACCTACGACGAACTGTCGGTGGAGCTCGTGGACTACGTGCGCGACATGGGCTACACGCATATCGAGGTCATGCCGCTCATGGAGCATCCCTTCGACGGCTCCTGGGGCTACCAGACGACCGGCTACTACGCCGCCACGTCGCGCTACGGCAATCCGCAGCAGCTCATGCACTTTATCGATGCGTGCCACGAGGCAGGCATCGGCGTGATCATGGACTGGGTACCCGGCGGTTTTTGCGCCGATTCCCACGGCCTTGCCACCTTTAACGGCCATATGCTGTTTGAGCACGAGATTCACCCCAACTGGGGCACGCACAAGTTCGACTTCGCCCGCGGCGAGGTCCGCTCTTTCTTGGTCTCCAACGTACTGTACTGGCTCGAGAACTTCCACGTGGACGGCATTCGCATGGACGGCGTGTCCAGCATGCTGTACCTCAACTTTGGCATCGACGATCCGGGCCAAAAGAAGTTCAACAAGTACGGTACCGAGGAGGACTTGGACGCCAGCGCGTTTATCCGTCAGGTCAACTGCGCCGTGGAGGCGCACTACCCCGACGTGATGATGATGGCCGAGGAGTCCACCGCGTGGCCGCTCGTGACCTACCCGCCGCAGGACGGCGGCCTGGGCTTCCACTACAAGTGGGACATGGGCTGGATGAACGACACCCTGCACTACATGCAGACCGATTTTCCGTGGCGCCCCGGCAACCACGGCCTGCTCACGTTCTCCATCATGTACGCTTTTACCGAGAACTTCATTTGTCCGCTGAGCCACGACGAGGTCGTGCACGGCAAGTGTTCGCTCATCGGCCGCATGCCGGGCGACTGGTGGCGCCAGTTTGCCGGCCTACGCACGCTGGCCTTCTACCAGATGACGCACCCCGGTGCCAAGCTCAACTTTATGGGCAACGAGATTGGCCAGTTTATTGAGTGGCGCTACTACGAGTCTATCCAGTGGTTCCTGACCGAGGAGTACGAGACCCACAAGCATCATCAGGCGTTTATCAAGGCGCTCAACCACCTGTACACCGCCGAGCCCGCCCTGTACGAGCGCGGCTACACCGATGACGGCTTTACCTGGATCGACGCGGACAACTCCAAGCAGTCCATCGTGAGCTTTGTGCGCCAGGGCGAGGACGTCGATGACGACCTGGTGATCCTGATCAACTTTGACCCGGCGAGCTATGAGAGCTTCCGTGTGGGCGTGCCGCGTGAGGGCGACTGGGAGGTCATCTTTGATTCCGACCGTCCCGAGTTTGGCGGCAGCGGATACGCCGGCGAGGAGCCCTACACCTGCTCGAGCGAGCCCTATCCCTGGAACGGGCAGATGGACTCCATCGAGATCAAGGTGCCCGGCCTGGCAGGCGTGGTCCTTAAGCGCCGCGGTCCCAGCAGCTACAAGCCGCCGGTGGTTGAGGAGCCCAAGAAAGCGACGCGCAAGCGCACGTCCTCGGTGAAGCCCAAGCCCGCGGCTGCCAAGAAGGCTCCGACCAAGGCAAAGGCTACGACGACCAAGGCCAAGGCTGTCGCAAAGCCCGCTGCTAAGGCTACCGCGACCAAGAAGCCGGCTGCCAAAAAGGCCGCTGCCAAGGCCAAGTCTGCTTCTGTTAAGCCGTCGGCCAAGGATGCGTAACAAAGCCGTTACAGCTGTAATTACCCGCCTCGCCGGGGCGTAGGATACAAGTCATAACCGTTCCGGGAGAATCATCCCCGGGGGAAAGGAACGTATGAATAAGATCTTCGACAACAAGCAGGAGTTTACCGAGCTCTATCGCGATGCCGTCATGAGCATCAGCGGCAAGAGCGTCGAGGCCGCCAGCGACCTCGACCGCTTTAACGCCCTGGCAAAGCTCGTGGCCGAGAAGGCGCGCACCGTTGCCACCAAGAGTGACGCCCGCGCCACCGCCGAGGGCAAGAAGCGCGTGTACTACTTCTCGATCGAGTTTTTGATCGGCCGCCTGCTCGACAACTACCTGCTCAACTTTGGCGTGCGCGACATGGTCGCCGAGGCGCTCGACGACATGGGCTTCGACCTTTCCGTCATCGAGAACCAGGAGCCCGATCCGGCTCTGGGCAACGGTGGTCTGGGCCGTCTTGCCGCATGCTTCCTGGATTCCATGGCAGCCGAGGGCATCGCCGGCTACGGCAACGGCATGCGCTACCGCTACGGCCTGTTTAAGCAGGAGATCGTCAACGGCAGCCAGGTCGAGGCTACCGACGAGTGGCTCACCCATGGCTATCCCTGGGAGGTCCGCCGTCAGGACAAGGCCGTGACCATCAAGTTTGGTGGCCGCGTCGAGGGCTTTGAGGAGAACGGCCGCACGTTCTACCGCACGGTGGACACGCAGGACATCCTTGCCGTTCCCTATGACATCCCCGTTGTGGGCTATGCTGGCGAGACCGTCAACAAGCTGCGCGTCTGGGCCGCTGAGCCGGTCGAGGAGCACTTCGATCTGGAGGCTTTCAACCGCGGCGACTACGCCCTGGCAGATGCCGAGCGCGCCGAGGCCGAGGCCATCAGCGCCATCCTCTACCCCAACGACGCCGGCGAGCACGGCCGTCTGCTGCGCCTGAAGCAGGAGTACCTGTTTGTCTCGGCCGGCATCTACAGCCTGCTCGACACCTTTGAGAAGGAGCACGGCGCAAACTGGGAGCTGCTGCCGCAGTTTGTGGCCATCCATACCAACGATACCCACCCTGCCATGTGCGGCCCCGAGCTCATGCGCATCCTCATCGACGAGAAGAAGCTCGAGTGGGATGACGCCTGGAACATCGTGACGCAGGTCGTGAGCTACACCAACCACACCATCCTGCCCGAGGCCCTGGAGAAGTGGCCCATCGGCACGTTCTCCAAGCTCCTCCCCCGCGTGTACCAGATCATCGACGAGATCAGCCGTCGTTGGCATGAGTCGTTCGACACCACGCAGGAGGGCTGGCAGGAGCGTCTGCGCCAGACCGCCATCCTGTGGGACGGCGAGATTCGCATGGCAAACCTGTCCGTGATCTGCAGCCACAGCGTCAACGGCGTGGCAAAGATCCACTCCGACATCATCAAGAACATCGTGCTCAAGGACTTCTATGCCTTAACGCCCGAGAAGTTCAACAACAAGACCAACGGCATCTCGCACCGTCGCTTCTTTGCCGAGGCCAACCCCACCTATGCCAAGCTCGTGACCGAGGCCATTGGCGATGGCTGGCTTAAGGACGCCTTTGAGCTCGAAAAGCTCAAGGAATTCCAGAACGACACCGAGTTCCTGAAGGCCGTGGGTGCCTCCAAGCGCGCCAACAAGGAGCGTTTGGCCGTCTACGTTAAGGCCGAGACCGGTCTTGTCATCGACCCCAACACCGTCTTCGATGTTCAGGTGAAGCGCTTCCATGCCTACAAGCGCCAGCTCATGAACATCATGAAGGTGATGGACATATACAACCGTCGCATCGCCGATCCCAACTTCCACGTGACGCCGACGACCTTCATCTTTAGCGGCAAGGCTGCCTCGAGCTACACCTTTGCCAAGGAGACCATCCGCCTCATTAACTCCGTTGCCGACGTCATCAACAACGACCCGCGCGTCAACGAGGTCATGAAGGTCTGCTTTATCCCCAACTTCCGCGTGAGCAACGCCCAGCTCATCTACCCTGCCGCCGAGATCTCGGAGCAGATCTCCACGGCCGGTAAGGAGGCCTCGGGCACGTCCAACATGAAGCTCATGATGAACGGCGCCATTACGCTGGGTACCCTCGACGGCGCCAACATCGAGATCGCCGACCTGGCCGGTCGCGAGAACGAGGCCATCTTTGGCCTGACCGCCCCCGAGGTCGAGCAGCTCTGGGCATCCAACAGCTACTTTGCGTGGGATACCCTCAACGGCGACCGCGAGCGTCTGGGCCGCGTGATGGACGAGCTCAAGGACAACACCTTTGCGGGTCTTTCTGGCAACTTCGAGAGCATCTACAACGAGCTCATGAACAACAACGACCCCGACCTAGTCATGGCCGACTTCCGTAGCTACGTGGATGCGTGGGAGAAGCTCACGAACAGCTATGGTGACCAGGAGACCTGGAACCGCAAGGCGCTGCTCAACACCGCCTCCTCGGGCTGGTTCTCGAGCGACCGCACCATTCGCGAGTACCGCGACGAGATCTGGCACGCGTAAAGGCCGCGAGCTCCCTTATGCCAGCACGGCATTACTCGACGGGCGTGACGTTGCGCCGCGCCCGTCGCTAATGGGTTTAGGAACATCGATGACAGAAGGAGAAATCGATGAGTAAGAAAGAATGCATCGCGATGCTCCTCGCAGGAGGACAGGGCAGCCGATTGGGGGCACTCACCCAAAAGATCGCTAAGCCGGCGGTTAGCTTTGGTGGCAAGTTCCGCATTATCGACTTTTCGCTGTCCAACTGCTCTAACTCGGGCATCGACACGGTGGGCGTTCTGACGCAGTATCGCCCCTACCTGCTGCATGCCTACGTGGGCTCCGGCGAGGCGTGGGATCTGGACAGCCGCGACGGTGGCGTGTCAATCCTGCCGCCGTACGAGACGCAGACCGGCGGCGCCTGGTATGCGGGCACGGCCGACGCCATTACGCAGAACCTCGACTACATCAAAGCCAACGACCCCAAGTACGTCCTGATTCTTTCGGGCGATCACCTGTATCGCATGGACTACCGCAAGATGCTCAAGACGCACACTGAGAACAACGCCGACCTCACGGTGAGCGTTATGCCCGTGCCGTGGGAGGAGGCCAGCCGCTTTGGCATCCTGACCACCGACCCCGAGGACGGCCGCATCACCAAGTTCACCGAGAAGCCCGATAAGCCCGATTCGAACCTCGCTTCCATGGGCATCTACATCTTCTCGGCCGACGTGCTGATCGAGGCGCTCGAGGAGGACGCTCTGGACCAGCGATCGAGCCACGACTTTGGCAAGGACATCATCCCCAAGCTGCTCGGCGAGGGCAAGCGCCTGTACAGCTACGAGTTCCACGGCTTTTGGAAGGACGTCGGCACCATCGCCAGCTTCCACGAGACCTCGATGGACCTGCTGGGCAATAACCCCGAGTTCGATCTGTTCGACAAGCACTTCCCCATCATGTCCAACATCACCACGCGTCCGCCGCACTACATTGGCCCGGACGGACGCCTGGACGACTGCCTGGTCTCCAACGGCTGCAAGATCTACGGTACCGCTCGCCACTCGATCCTTTCGACCGATGTCATTATCGAGGAGCGCGCCGTGGTCGAGGACTCCGTGCTGCTGCCGGGTGCGCACGTTAAGAGTGGCGCGCACAT
This sequence comes from uncultured Collinsella sp., assembly GCA_900541185.1. GTDB lineage: Bacteria > Actinomycetota > Coriobacteriia > Coriobacteriales > Coriobacteriaceae > Collinsella. The sequence continues at coordinate 10,250 of UQIQ01000015.1, read as the reverse complement.
CTGCCGCGCTATTTTGGGCGAGAACTCCACGGTCGAAGAGGGCGTGAAGCTCGGCTCTGTCGATACCACCAAGGATACGGCCGTCGTTGGAAATGACGTCGTTATCGGGAAGGGGGAATGATCCGATGATCAATCGCAAGGCCATCGGTTATATCACCGCTAACTACTCTTCGACCTACGGTAGCGTGCTGCTCAAGGACCGCCCCATCGCGTCCGTCCCGTTTTTGGGCCGCTACCGCCTGATCGACTTCCCGCTGTCCAACATGATGAATGCCGGCATTAAGACCGTCGGCGTCGTCATGCCGGGCAACTACCGCTCGCTGATCGACCACGTGGGCTCGGGCAAGGACTGGGGCCTGGACCGCAAGAAGGGTGGCCTGTTCATGGTCCCCGGCAACGCGTATGGCACCACCAAGGGCGGCATGCGCTTCCTGCTGCGCGACATCATCTCCAACAAGACGCTGTTTCAGCGCTCGGATAAGCCCTATGTTGTGATGATGGGCACCAACATCATCTTCAATATGGACCTCAACACCATCATCGATGCGCACGAGAACTCCGGCGCCCAGATGACCGTGGTGTACTGCAAGGCTACGCGCAACGTCGATGACGAGACCAAACTCGAAATTAACGAGAACGGCCGCCTGACGGGCGTGAGCGCCGGCGTCGTTTACGGCGACAACGCCTCTATGGACTGCTGCATCGTCAACCGCGAGACGCTGCTCGAGATCATCGACCACTACCAGGCCGCCGACTATCTGGACCTGCTCGAGGCACTACAGGGCGACTTTGGCAACATCGACGTGTGCAGCTACGAGTACAAGGGCGAGGTCGTGGGCGTGTTTAGCGAGAAGTCGCTGTATCGTCGCAGCATGGACCTGCTCGACCAGACCGTGGCCGACCATCTCTTTGATCCCGAGCGCCCGATTCTGACCAAGGCTCACGACGTGCCGCCTTCGCGCTATGCGACCGGCAGCCACGCCTGCAACTCGATCATCTCGGCCGGCTGCATCATCAAGGGCACCGTGCGCAACTCGATCCTGTCGCGCGGCGTTGTGGTTGAGGAAGGCGCCTCGGTGACCAATTCGATCATCAACCAGAGCTGCGTCATCAAGAGCGGCGCCCGCGTTGAGAATGCAATCCTGGACAAGAACAACGTGGTTCCCACCAACACCGAGCTTCGCGGCACGCCCGAGAACATCCTGGTGCTGGGAAAGGCCCCGTTAACTTCTGATATCACCAACGCGAGCTAGCTTTGGCACCGCAACATCGCTCGTAACACGTAGAATAGCCGCCCGGTTTGCGCCAGGCGGCTATTCTCGAATTGCAACAGGGAGACAATATGGCTGATTCCAGCAAAAAGATGCAGATCGTGTTTGCCTCGGCCGAGTGCGCACCGTTTGTGAAGACCGGTGGCCTGGGCGACGTGGCGGGCTCGCTGCCTGCGGCGCTTGTGCGCGCCGGCGCCGAAGTAATCGTGATGGTGCCCAAGTACGCCACCATCAAGGACGAGTACAAGTCGCAGATGGAGCACTTCTCCGACTTTTACGTGAGCCTGGGCTGGCGCAATGAGTACTGCGGACTCGAGAAGCTCGAGCACGACGGCGTCACCTATATGTTCATCGACAACGAGCGCTACTTCGCGCGCGACTATCCGTACGGCTTCTTTGACGACGGCGAGCGCTTTGCGTTCTTCTCCAAGGCCATCACCGAGAGCCTGCAGCACCTGCCCGCCGGCTTTGAGTGCGACATCCTGCACTGCAACGACTGGCAGACGGCACTGGCACCCGTGTTCTTGCGCGAGTTCTACCAGGGCCTGCCGCTGTACGACCGCGTCAAGACTGTGTTCTCGATCCACAACGTGGCGTTCCAGGGCCAGTTTAGCGACACCGTGATGGAGGACATCCTGGGTGTGGCGCATATTCCCGCGGCCGCCACGCAGTTGCGCTGCGACGCCTGCAGCATCAACTACATGCTGGGCGCGCTGCACTATGCCGATGCCATCACCACGGTGAGCCCCACCTACGCGGGCGAGATCCAGACGCCCGAGTTTGGCGAGGGCCTGGACGGCGTACTGCGCGAGCGCTCCTACGCACTGCAGGGCATCCTCAACGGCATTGACGTGGCGGCCTTTGACCCGGCAACCGACAAGCGCATTGCCGCCAACTACACGGTTGACGACCGTTCCGGCAAGGCCGTGTGCAAGGCCAAGCTGCAGGAAGAGCTGGGGCTCGAGGTTCGCGACGACCGCCCGCTTATGGTGATGGTCACGCGCCTGACGCGCCAGAAGGGCATGGACCTGGTCATGTACGCGCTCGACCGCATCCTGGCCGGCGGCGTGCAGGTGGCGGTGCTGGGCACCGGCGACCGCGACTACGAGGACGGCCTGCGCTATTTCCAAGACAAGTACCCCGGCACCATGGCCGCGCGCATCGAGTTTGACCCGGCGCTGTCGCAGCGCATGTACGCCGCCGCCGATATGTTCCTGATGCCTTCGAAGTTTGAGCCCTGCGGCCTGTCGCAGATCATCGCCATGCGCTACGGCACCCTGCCCATCGTGCGCGAGACCGGTGGCCTGAAGGACACGGTGATCCCGTATAACGAGTTTACCGGCGAGGGCACGGGCTTCTCGTTTAGCAACTTTAACGGCGACGAGATGGGCGACGCCGTGTTCCGCGCGGCACGCCTGTTCTGGGATAACCGCGAGGCATGGAACCAGCTGGTCACGCAGGCCATGAGCCAGGACTTTAGCTGGACGCGCTCGGCCGACAAGTATCTGGACCTGTACTTCTTTATGCACCCGGAGATTGAGAGGCCGGCGGCGGTTGTCGACGAGCCAGAGGCTGTTGCTGAGCCGGTGGCCGCTGAGGAGCCCAAGGCCGAGGAGAAGCCGGATGAAGCTGAGCCCGCAAAGGCCGAGCCTGAGGTGAAGGCTGAGGTTGCTCCTGAGCCCGAGCCTGCTGCGAAGCCTGCGGCAAAGAAGACCACGACTCGCAAGACGACAGCTAAGAAGGCTACTGCGACCAAGGCGGCGGCAACCAAAACCACCGCTACCAAGACAACGACCACGCGCAAGCGCACGACCGCCGCTGCCAAGAAAGCCGCCGAAGCCGAGGCTGCTCCCGAGGTAGAGGCCAAGGTCGCTGAGGCCAAACCGGCCGCCAAGGCTCCGGCAAAGACTGCTGCCAAGAAGACAACGGCAACGAAGTCGACGACTACGACAAAGGCCGCTGCGGCCAAGGCTACCCCGAAGAGTGCCGCAAAGCCCGCCGTCAAGGTCGAGGAGGCGGGCGCCGAGCCCAAGGCCGAGGCAACTGCCGAGGCAAAGCCGGCCGCCAAGACCACCGCGCGTAAGCGCGCAACGACGACGGCCAAGAAGACCACGACCAAAGCTGCTGCCCCCAAGGCAGAGGCCAAGGCCGAGGTAAAGGCCAAGCCGGCGCCGAAGGCCGCTAAGGTCAAGGCCGCACCGAAGGCTACGGCCAAGCCCGAGCCCGCCAAGGAGACTCCGGTCTCCCCCGCCGCTCCGGCAGAGAAAAAGGCCCCGTCCAAGAAGACGTCCGTCCGCAAGGCCACGGCCACCCGCAAGCGCCGCTAGCCCAAAGACGATTCAAAACCTAATCAAACCCCATGCAAGGGGCGCTCCAACCGGGCGCCCCTTCTCTGTAGGTAGTTGGTAAAACGATTTTCTAGGACAACCGTTCGCCGATGGTAAACGGATGTTGTTTATACAGCCTGTGTACAACAGATATACTTACATCCTGTGCGTAAAGCCCATGGCCAGCAGGCTGTGATTCTATTGAACTGGACCGTACTATGAGATTGATACACAACAGCCGTCTGCCGCAGTTTCGCACTCCGTTTGGCGCTGTGACCACAGGAACAACCCTTTCGCTCTCCGTGATTCTGGAGGACGCCGATCCCGCGCAGGCAACGCTTACGCTGCGCACCTGGGTCGATGAGATCGGTGAATCTCGATATCCCATGACGCACGAGGGCGACGGCATATTTACCGCAGAGCTTGAGTGCACCGAGCCCTGTCTTATTTGGTACAGCTTTATCTGCAATATTGAGGGCCAGCCCGAGGTTCGTCTGGGCGCACCACAGGGCCGCACCGGCGGCGAGGGCGTAACTTACAACTACGCCGAGGTCCCGTCGTTCCAGATTACCGTCTACAAGCACCGCGAGAACCGTCCCACCTGGTACGAGCGCGGAATGGTCTACCAGATCTTCCCCGATCGCTACGCTCGCGACGAAAACTGGCGCGAGCGCACGCAGGCCGAAGTCGAAAAACCGCGCAACGGAATCCAGCGCCGCATGGTCGAGGACTGGAACGAGCCGCCCGTGTACGAGCGTGCCGAAGACGGCTCCATCAAGACCTGGGATTTTTACGGCGGCTCGCTCAAGGGTATCCAAAATGACCTGCCCCGCATTGCCGAGCTAGGCTTTACGGCCATCTACCTCAACCCCATCTTTGAGGCCGCGAGCAACCACCGCTACGACACGGCCGATTACACCAAGATCGACCCGATCCTGGGCACCGAGCAGGACTTTACGGAGCTGTGCGAGGCAGCCGAGAAGCTCGGCATTTCCATCATCCTGGATGGCGTCTTCAACCATACGGGCGATGACTCGATCTACTTTAACCGCTACGGCAACTATCCCGGTGTCGGTGCGTGGCAGAGCGAGGACTCGCCGTGGCGCGATGCGTTTTACTTCCATGAGGACGGTTCGTATGACTGCTGGTGGGGCGTGGGCAACATGCCCGCCATCAACGAGAATTCCGAGCTGGTGCGCGAGAAGCTCCTGGGCAAGGACGGCGTGATTCGCAAATGGCTGCGCGCCGGTGCCCACGGCTGGCGATTGGACGTGGCCGACGAGCTTTCCGACGACTTCCTGGCCGAAATCAAAAAGGCCGTGCTCGCCGAGAAGCCCGACGCACTGCTGCTCGGCGAAGTCTGGGAGGACGCTTCCAACAAGATCAGCTATGGTCACCTGCGTCGCTATCTGCAGGGCTCGGAGCTCGACTCCGCCATGGACTACCCCTTCCGCGACATGGTCATCGGCTTTTTGATGGGCTACAAGAACGCATATCAGGCTGCCGAGGACATCGAGACCCTGCGCGAGAACTACCCGCGCGAGGCACTGGCCTGCGCACTCAATCTGCTTTCGAGCCACGACCGTCCTCGCATCATCTCAGTACTCGGCGGTGGCCCCGACGAGTCACAGCTGCCCGAGAGCGAGCGCAGCAAATGGCGCCTGGACGATAACTCGATGGGCCTGGCCAAGAGCCGTTTTTGGTTGGCGACGCTCATGCAGATGACCTTCCCGGGCGTACCCTCAATCTATTACGGCGATGAGTACGGCTTGGAGGGCCTCACCGATCCGGGCAACCGCCGTACCCTGCCGACCAAGGACCAACTCCACGACTTCGACACGCTGGCCATCGTTAAGAACGCGTCTGCCGTGCGCCGCGCGCTGCCCTTTATGGTCGATGGCGAGATCAAGGCCTTTGCGCTCAACGACGAAGTCTTGGCTTACACCCGCACGGGCAAAGACGGCGAGGCCGCGACGGTTATCATCAACCGCAGTCTGCGCAATTCGCACTGCGTGACGATCCCAGCGCTCGGCGAATGTGCAAGCGACGTTATCAGCGGCCACGAGCGCGAGATCCACAACGGTACCGTCACGCTCGACCTGTACCCGTTGGGCTCTTCGATCATCTATCACCATTCCGAGAAGCGCCTGCAGGAGCCGCTCGATCACGGCGCGGGCGTCGTGTGCCACATCACCTCGGTGCCGACCGATGACGGCAAACCCGGCACAATCGGTGCGCCCACGCGTCGCTTTATCGACCATCTGGCCGCCATGGGCATGCGTTACTGGCAGGTCCTGCCCGTCAATCCCACGGACTTCTTCCGCTCCCCCTACGCCGGTCCTTCGGCCTTTGCAGGCAATATCGACCTGCTGCCCGAGAGCCACGAGGAGCTGGCTGCCGACTTTGCTGCCTGGAAGGCCCGCGGCGGCGAGGATGCCGATCCGCTGTACACGGCGTTTAAACATCGCAACGCCGATTGGCTCGAGAAGTACTGCGTCTACATGGCGGTAAAGAAGCACTTTGAGGGACTGTCGCGCCACAATTGGCCGGCAGATGTCGCGCGCTACAACGAGCACCTGATCGATGACAAGCGCTTCCACGACGAGGCCGAGCTACAGGCGTACATGCAGTATCGCTTTGACCTGGCCTGGTGCGAGCTCATGAACTATGCACACAAGAAGGGCATCGAGGTCATCGGCGATATCCCCATGTATGTTTCGGATGATTCGGCCGACGCGTGGAGCGAGCCCGAGAACTTCTGGCTGTCCGACACCGGCAAGGCGATTGAGATTTCGGGCGCGCCGCCCGACAACTTTGCGCCCGAGGGACAAGTGTGGGGAAACCCCACCTTCCGCTGGGATTACATGAAGGAGAACGGCTATCGCTGGTGGATGGATCGCCTGCGTCGTGCGTTTTCGCTCTACGACCGCGTGCGCCTGGACCACTTCCTGGGTTTCCACAGCTACTTTAGCATCCCCGCCGGCGAGGCCTGTGCCGACGGCCGCTGGCTTGCAGGACCGGGCAAGGACCTGTTCCAGACCGCCTACGACGAGCTGGGTCCGCTTAACTTTATCGCCGAGGACCTAGGCTATTTGACTCCCGGTGTTCGCGCGATGGCTTCGACCTGCGGCTTCCCCGGCATGGACGTACTGGAGTTTAGCGACTACGACGTTCGTTGCGGAATTCACCCCACACCGGGCAAGATCCTGTATACCTCGACGCACGACACCTCGACGCTCGCCGGCTGGTGCACGCATTCCTTTGCGGGCGACGACGAACCAAGCGGCATTGCATTGGCAAGCGAACTCATGGGCAATGCCCTGGCAAGCGATGCTCCGCTCGTTATGATGCCACTGCAGGACGTGCTGGGGCTTGGCGACGACGCGCGTATGAACGTGCCGGGCGTGGCCACGGGCAACTGGACGTGGCAGGCACAGGAGGCCGACATCGCAGCGGCCGAGGAGAAAACTGCGAAGCTCCTGCGCAGCACTCATAGATTCTGGGGCGAAGCGTGATAAAACCCCCGATATAGGGTACAGTTACAGACGTTTGAATTTTTGCGGGCAGAGTAATCTGCCCGCTTTGTGCTGAAAAGGAAGTATTATGGCGCGCTACGATTACAAGTGCTCGAGCTGCGGCAACGTGTTTGAGGTTGAGCATCCCATGTCCGAGACTCCCGAGGTCGTGTGCCCCAGCTGCGGTGCCCCGGCGGCCAAGACGTTCTCGGCCAGCGGCATTAAATTTGAGGGCAGCGGTTTCTACAACACCGACCAGCGAAGCGGCGGCTCCAGCACCAACGCCACGAGCGGCTGCTGCGCCAACTGCCCGCACAGCCACTAGGAACAACGCGGCCCCGCGATCAACGCCGATCGCGGGGCTATTTCTTTGCTCTATGGGTAGCTAATCAAGGTACCCAGGTTTCCTTGTGAGTTGCGGTGAAATAAGGACTGTTTGGCGGGTAGAAGCGGCTTTTCAATCCCTATTTCACCGCAACTTAGTAGTTACTTGCGGACCAGTCTGGCGCAGAAGTGACCGTCGTAGGAATCGGCGTTTACCGGCACGCTTTGGAAGAGGCCTCGATCGTTCTGGCGTACGGAAACGAGCTTCTTGGCCTGATCGAACTCGGGGAGTTGCAGAATCTGTGCTTCGGAGAGCGGTGCCACGCTAAAGCCGGCGCCCTCGGGAGAGTTCAGGAAAGCATCCACCACCTGCGTGTTCTCCTCGTCGAAGACCGAGCACGTCGCGTAGATGAGCTCGCCGCCGGCAGCCACGCGCGCGGCAGCTTCCTTGAGCATCGTCAGCTGCAGTTTGGGCAGCTCAACCGTCACATCCTTTTCGGTCAGGCGCCACGGAATCTCGGGATGACGACGCATGGTTCCGGTGCCAGAGCACGGCGCATCGATAAAGACCGTGTCGAACTTAACCGGCTTGCCAAGCATGGCATCAAACGATGTCAGTACTTCATCAAGCTCGCAGGCATCACCCGAAACCGTACGAACGCCCTGAATACCGGCCTTATGCAGGCGAGCGAGATTCAGATCGCACTTGCGATCATGCAGATCGAGCGCCGTATGCTGACGCTCATAGCCCGCACGCTTGGCCTGGCACATCATCACATAGGTCTTGGTGCCACGACCGGCACCAATCTCAAGGCAGCTTCCAGGGCGCGTGGCAGCTGTGGCGATAAGCTGCGCGTTGAGATCAGATGCCACCGCGGCAGCACGCTCAAACACACCCGAAGCAACGGTAACCTGCGCATCAACCGGGGCATGACAGCCCGGAAAGACAGGCGCGACGAGCTGCGAGATATACGGATCGAGCTTGGTCGCAAAGGCGTTCTCATGCAGGGCCAGCGGCGCGGGGGCCAGATTGCCGGCAAAGTTAAGCGCACCATCTGGCGTGTCAAACGACGACATAATACGAGCGCACAGCCAGCGCGGCAGGCCCATCAGGCGCGACAGACGAACCAAGCGCCGCTCAGACTCATCCACATCGGACGCAGTAGCAAAGTCATCAACATTGTCAGCAACCTTATGCAGTACAGCATTGGCCAAGCCAGCGGCGGACTTAGCGCCGCAGCGAACCAGCTCAACACCCTGACTTACGGCGACGCGGCCAGGCGTATGTAGATAGAGCATCTCGAAGGCCGAGATACGAAGCGCCATGCGAACACGCGGCGCAACCTTTTTAGGCTTATCAAGAAACTGATCGAGCAGCTCGTCCAAAATACCCTGGGTAGCCGCAACGCCCAGTGCCAAACGAGCGGCAAAAGCGGAATCGCGCTGGTCAATAGCCTTGGCAGATGCGCGAGAGGACAGCACGTCGCGCGCATACATACCGCGGCGATCGGCCTCCATCAGCACATCGAGCGCAAGTTTGCGCGCGGGAGACAACTTGCTCATGACAAAGCACCCCACGTCAGATCGGCGCCCTGCAGGCCGGCAGCCCAGGCAGAAGCAGCCATAGCGCGCTTGCCATCGGGCTTAACCTCAAGCAGCTCGACCGCACCATCGGAAAGTCCCAGGTAGACACGCTTGCTCTTAACGGCAACAGCGCCCTCGCCAAGCGACACATCTGCCGGTGCGGCATCGAGCACGCGAACCGACTTACCGGCAATCACGCAGCGAGCGGGTGCAGTGTCGGACGAAGCCAACACGTGACGCACGCAATCGAGCGCCGCCATCTGCGGATCCAGACGCATCTCCTGCTTGGAAATCTTGGCAGCATGCGTGACGAGCGACTCATCCTGCTCGGTCCACACCGCTGTGTCATCGGCAAGCGAGGGCAGCGTATCGGCCAGCAGCTTACCGCCCAGCTCGCCAAGCTCCATCGTCAGTGCCTCGGCATGCTTGCCGGCGACAGATGTCGAGGCCTGCGCACAATAAGCGCCGGTATCCACGCCATGCCCAATACGCATAATGGAAACGCCGGCAACCTCATCACCAGCAAGAATCGCACGCTGAATGGGAGCGGCGCCACGCCAACGCGGCAGCAGCGAAGCATGAACATTCACAATACCAAGCGGCGCCATGTGAAGAACCTCATCGGGCAAAATGCAACCATAAGCAGCCACACAGAAAATATCGGCTTGCGCAGCTTGGAGAGCCTCAACAACCTCGGCCGTCATACGATTAGCCTCAATAACCGGCAACTCTAGCTCAAGTGCCTTAGCCTTAACAGGAGACGGCTCCAACTTTTTACCACGCCCACGAACAGCGTCGGGACGAGTAACAACAAGCGCAATCTCGTTCCCAGCCTCAACAAGCGAAGTCAGCGAAGGCACAGCAAAATCAGGCGTACCCATAAACACAATACGCATAAAGGACGTCTCCCCTCAACCAAAGCCGAGACGGCTACAAATAACAGCGGAAAGCCAATTACCAAGCCCATCCGCAATAACAATTCAATAAGAACAAATATACCCAAAAACAAAGAAAGAGCCGCATAAAAGCAGCTCTCTCAACAAAGCACCTATCAGCGAAGACGTCCCTCCCTGGCCCGACGGCACCCGGGCGAGACAAGCAGCGTCAACGTAGTCCCCGGGGCGCCCGCCTATATCGTCCCGCGCGCAGTTTCGCAGCGCAGCGAGAATGTTTGAGCACGGGATGATATAGGCCTGTCTCTTATACACATCTCCGAGCCCACGAGACTC
>UQIQ01000014.1 GCA_900541185.1 uncultured Collinsella sp. | reverse complement strand
CGCGGTCTTTCATGCAGCAGGGGCTCTCAATGTTTTTATGTCCTGCTCATATCGTTTCTGCCGGCAGCTGGGGACACTCCTTGGCATCCGCCGCACGGTCGTTTCAACAAACAGTTTTTCGATTCCGTATGTATATATGCGCGCTAATGGGTTATAAAATCTAAGTCTGAACATAGCAGGTCTGCGATGCGGCTCGGGCGACCGGGCCGTTTTTTGCGGACGGGGGTAGCGCGAAAGGACTGCACATGCGTCAATTTAAGACCGAGAGCAAAAAACTGCTCGACCTCATGATCAACTCCATCTACACCAATAAGGAAATCTTCCTGCGCGAGCTTATCTCTAACGCGAGCGACGCCGTCGACAAGCTCAACTTTAAGAGCCTGCAGGACCCGAGTGTCAAGATCGACCAGGGCGACCTGGCCATTCGCGTCTCCTTTGATAAAGACGCCCGCACCATTACCATCTCGGATAACGGCATTGGCATGACCGCCGAGGAGCTCGAGCGCAATCTGGGCACCATCGCCCATTCCGGCTCCGAGGAGTTTAAGACCGAGAACGCCGAGCAGCAGGGCTCCGATGTCGACATCATCGGTCAGTTTGGCGTGGGCTTCTACTCGGCTTTTATGGTCGCCAGCCACGTGAAGGTCGTGAGCCGCGCCTATGGCGAGGACACCGCTCACGTGTGGGAGTCTGATGGTCTTGAGGGTTACACCATCGAAGACGGCGAGCGCGCCGAGCACGGCACCGATGTCATCTTGACGCTGCGCGAGAACGAGAAGCTCGATGCCGACGGCGAGGCCGAGACCTACGATCGCTTCCTGACCGAGTGGGGTCTCAAGAGCCTGATTCAGCAGTACAGCAACTATGTGCGCTACCCGATTCAGATGATGGTGTCCAAGAGCCGCCAGAAACCCAAGCCCGAGGACGCCGGCGACGATTACAAGCCCGAGTACGAGGACTACCAGGAGCTCGAGACCGTCAATTCCATGACACCGATCTGGAAGAAGCGCAGCTCCGATGTCGAGCAGAAGGACTACGACGAGTTCTACAAGTCCACGTTCCACGACTTTGACGATCCTGCGCGCACCATCAGCTTCCATGCCGAGGGCACGCTCGAGTATGACGCCCTGCTGTTTGTGCCGGGCCGCGCGCCGTTCGATCTGTACAGCAAGGATTACGAGAAGGGTCTGGCGCTCTACAGCTCCAATGTCCTGATCATGGAGAAGTGCGACGACCTGCTGCCCGACTACTACAACTTTGTCCGCGGCGTCGTGGATTCCGCCGACGTGTCGCTCAACATCTCGCGTGAGACGCTGCAGCAGAACCGTCAGCTCAAGGCCATCGCCAAGCGTGTGGAAAAGAAGATCACCGCTGACCTTGAGGATATGCGTGACAACGACCGCGAGGCCTACGAGAAGTTCTTTGAGAACTTTGGCCGCGGCCTTAAGTACGGCATCTACTCGAGCTATGGCATGAAGGCCGATGAGCTCGCCGACCTGTTGCTGTTCTGGTCTGCCAAGGAACAGAAGATGATTACCCTGGCCGAGTATGCCAAGGGCATGCCCGAGGATCAGAAGGCCATCTACTACGCCGCCGGCGATTCGCGCGAGCGCTTGGCCAAGATGCCCGTGGTAAAGGGCGTGCTCGACCGCGGCTATGACGTGCTGCTGCTGACGCAGGACGTGGATGAGTTTACCTTCCAGGCCATGCGTGAGTACGTTGCCGCCGATATGCCCAAGATCTACGAGGACGATGCTGCCCGCGAGGCTGCCGAGAAGGCTGTGGCCGACGGTGCCGAGCCCGAGGTCGAGGATCGTCATCTGGAGCTCAAGAACGTCGCGACCGGTGATCTTGACCTGGCGACCGAGGATGAGAAGAAGGAGGCCGAGGACGCCACCAAGGAGAACGAGGACCTCTTTAGCGCTATGAAGGAGGCACTCGGTGACAAGGTCGAGAAAGTTGCCGTCTCCGCGCGCCTGACCGATGCCCCCGCTTGCATCACCACCGAGGGTCCGCTTTCGCTTGAGATGGAGAAGGTACTCCAGAAGGGACCCGAGGGCGCGCCCGACGGCATGCCCAAGAGCCAGCGCGTGCTCGAGCTCAACGCCAAGCACCCGGTCTTTGACAAGCTTGTCGCTGCCCAGAAGGCGGGCGACGCCGACAAGATCAAGCAGTACTCTGGTCTGCTCTACGATCAGGCCCTGCTGGTCGAGGGTATCCTCCCCGAGGACCCCGTTGCCTTCGCGGCGGCTGTTTGCAACTTGATGTAGTTCGGGGATACGGCACCGTAACTAGATTAGAACGAGAGTGGATAATCTCCCACTTTTGGCTCGAATGCGGGCTTGAAGTGGGAGATTTTCCACTCTCGTTTCCTTTTGAATGATCCCTTCGTCCCCAAGGGATCATTTATTTGTGCGGGTTGTGGTTTTGTGACCTGCTGAAATTTAGGATACTGTACATCTGTACGTTAACTCATCTTCGTAGTATATTGCTACCCGCAAAACTCAACACCATTGTGCTTTGAGACGTTAAAGCGCCTACTACAATGGTTGTCGATAGTACGATTCGATTTAACGACAGGATGGATGGTCCAAGCGTGAGTCTCGGCAGCAAACTATCCAATGCAAAGGTGTCCTTTGCGATATTTAAGCGCGACATTAAGCGACTGCTTGTGAACCCCGTCGCCCTGGTGGTTACCCTAGGCGTGTGCGTTATTCCCTCGCTGTATGCCTGGTATAACATCGTGGCAAACTGGGATCCGTATGGAAACACCCAAGGCATCAAGATTGCTATCGCCAACAACGATCGAGGCACCCAAAACGACTTGGTGGGTGAGCTCAACGCTGGCGACAAAGTGGTCGACCAGCTCAAGGAGAATCATCAGTTGGGCTGGACGTTCGTCGACTCGACGGCCGATGCCAAGGAGGGCGTCGAGAGCGGCGAGTACTATGCCGCTATCGTGATTCCCAAGAACTTCTCGGATAACCTGGTTTCGATGCTCGACGGCAACTACCATCAGCCCAAGCTCACGTACTACGTCAATGAGAAGAAGAGCGCCATTGCGCCCAAGGTTACCGATACCGGTGCAAACACCATCGAGGAGCAGATCAACTCGGAATTTGTCTCTACGGTAGGCAAGACTGTTGCCGGTATCGCCAAGGATGCCGGTGTCGATTTAAAGGACAAGGCAACCCAGACTCAGGACTCGCTGGCAAGTTCGGTGTCCGAGGCGTCCGACACCTTGGGCGAGGTGCGCGATTCGATTGGCGATATGAATGCCGCCATCGATAAGACGAGTGGCGCTATCGCCTCGGCTGATGCGGCACTTGCCGGCTTGCAAGGCCAGGCACCGTCGCTGACGCAGGCGATCTCCCAGGGCAACGACCTGCTGAGCGAAGCTCGCACCACGGCGGGCAACTCCATCACCTCGCTCTCCAAGGCGCTCTCGGAAGGCAGCCTTGCGCTCACCAAGACGTCGGCCTCTGCGAACGCTGCCATCGGCAAGCTGACGGGCGCGGTTACATCTACGACCACCCGTATCGACAACTCGCTCGAGTCTCTTCAAGCGACGATCGACCACAATAAGGCCGTTATCGGGCACTTGGAGATTCTCGCCAATGACACGTCGACAGGTTCCGAGGAAATTGACGCGCGCATTGTATCGACCATCGATTTGCTTCGAGAGCAGAATGAAAAGCTTCAGAGCATCAAGGACGGTCTGTCCGCGCAGTCGTGCGCCATGGCGAATGACGCAGCGGCTGTTTCGGGTGCCAGTGACGCTATCAATAACGCAATTCATACCGGTGCGACCAACCTTGGCCAAGCCCAGACGGACTTGGGCCAAAACGCGCTGCCGAAGGCCTCGAGCGCGCTCGACTCTTTTGCTGCCGTTTCGGGCGACCTGACCGGTATCGTCTCGGGTATGACACCTACACTTGCAAATGCGCGCGGCACGTTGGCGCAGCTTAGCGCTACGCTCGGCCAGGCCAAGACCACGCTGTCCCAGACCGATTCCTCGCTTGCCAAGGTCCAGGACAAGCTCGCGACCGCCGCCAATGACATTGCGGCGCTACAGACCTCTGAGTCTATGGGCGAGTTAGCCGACCTCATGGACGTCGACGTCGATGACGTGGCAGATTTCATGGCATCTCCGGTTGAGCTGACGTCCAAGTCAATCTATCCAGTCAAGAGCTTTGGCTCGGGCATCGCTCCCTTCTACACCAATCTGGCGCTGTGGGTAGGCGGCTATGTGCTCATCGCTATCTACAAGCTCGAGGTCGACCGCGAGGGCATCGGTAGCTTTACGGCGCGTCAGGGCTACTTTGGCCGCTGGCTGCTGATGGTGATCCTGGGTGCGTTCCAGGCCATCATCGTTACGGTGGGCGATTTGGTGATTGGCGTGCAGTGCGTCAACCCGCTGCTGTTCGTGCTGGGCGGCATCGCTATCTCGTTCACCTACGTCAACATCATCTATGCGCTGTCCACCACCTTTAAGCATATCGGTAAAGCCATTGGCGTCATCCTCGTCATTGTGCAGATCCCCGGCTCGTCGGGCATGTATCCCATCGAGATGATGCCCGGCTTCTTCCAATGGCTGCATCCGCTGCTGCCCTTCACCTATGGCATCAACCTGCTGCGCGAGACCGTCGGCGGCATGTACTCGTTCAACTACCTGTTCAACCTGTGCATCCTGGGCGTGTTCCTGATCGTGGCGCTCTTTATCGGTCTGCAGCTGCGCCCGTTGCTGCTCAACCTCAATCTGCTCTTTGATAAGCAGCTTTCCACGACGGGCCTCATGATCTGCGAGTCCAACGACCTGCCGCGCCAGCGCTATTCGCTGCGCACGGCCATGCGCGTCATGCTCGATTCGGATTCGTACCGTCGCGAGCTGCTCGATCATGCCGTGGCGTTTGAGCATCGCTACCCGTACTACATCAAGGGCGGTTTTGCCGCCGTGGTAGGCGTCCAGGTCCTGCTCTTTGTACTTTCGACGGTGCTCGATATCGACAATAACGGCAAGATCATCCTGCTTGTTATCTGGATCATTTCGGTCATCGCCATCTGTGGCTGGCTCATCAACATCGAGTACATCCGTGCGAGCCTCAATACCCAGATGCGTATCTCGGCGCTTTCGGACGAGGACCTTCGCCGCGAGATGCGCGAGCACACGGCTGCCATCCCTGCCGCCCGTCGCATGTTTGGTCTCAACGCCAGCGAGCGGGGCACCAAGGACAGCGAACAGCCCACGAGCCGTCTGCCGCATATCGGTGCGCATCGTAAGGCTCAAGATGTCGACGGCGTTGACAACGTAAGCGGAAACGACGGGGACACCACCCCGCTCGGCAAGCACTCCAAAGGAGGTGAGGCATAAATGAAAAACATCCTGCACCTGTTTAAGCGCGATGTCCAAAACGTGTCTCGCTCCGTGATCGGCATGATCGTCGTGATGGGTCTCATTATCGTGCCGTGCCTGTACGCATGGTTTAACATCGCCGGAAGCTGGGATCCCTACGGCAATACCGGCAACCTTAAGATCGCCGTGGTCAACACCGACGAGGGCTACGAGAGCGATCTGATTCCCGTCGAGGTCAACGTGGGCGAAAACGTAACCGCCACTCTGCGCGGCAACGAGAACTTCGACTGGGTCGTTCTCAACGACCGCGATAAGGCGATTGAGGGCGTTAAGTCGGGCGCGTACTACGCTGCCGTCGTTATCCCTAAAACGTTTAGCGCCGACATGATGACGCTTTTCTCGACCGAGGTGAAGCACGCCGATATCGAGTTCTATGAGAACCAGAAGGCCAACGCCATCGCACAGATCGTGACCGAGAAGGGCTCGAGTGCCGTCCAGAGTCAGGTCAACGAGACCTTTACCAAGACCATCACGACCATCGGTCTTAAGACGGTGTCCAGCCTGCTCGATTACATGAGCACCGACCAGGTGAGCAACTTTATCGCCAATCTGTCCTCTACGCTGGGCGATTCGGTCCAGGACCTGCGGGACATTCAGACCAGCGCAACGTCGCTGGCGGGCGTTTTGAGCTCTACGTCCGATTCACTGACATCGGCGGGTGGCATGCTCAAGCAGACGGGCACCGTTGATGAGTCGACGAAGCAGCTGATGGAGCACGCCAAGAGTGGCATCAATGATTCCAAGGAAGCGCTCAAGGCCGCCAGCGATGCCGTTGACGCGGCGATTGACGGAAGCGCGGGCTCGTTCGACAACGTGTCCGCCGAGCTTGCGAAGGCATTCGATGCCGCGAATCAGCATGTTGGCCTTACGGTGTCTCAGCTCAACGAAGCCGCAGCGGCGCTCAATACGCGTGCTGACGATATCGATGCGATGGCCGATCGGCTCCGCAACCTTGCCGACCAGGTGAGTGATGACAAGCTCAAAGACGGCCTCAAGTCCGCTGCGACGTCGCTGGGCAGAATTGCCGCGGAGTACCGTAACAATGCGAAGGACCTGACGGCGACCGCAAAGTCCCTTTCGGGCAGCATGGCGGAGGTCAACAATTCGCGTGCCGAGGTCGACCAGGCCATCGCCGATGCCAAGGCGGGTATCTCGGGTGCCAAGTCCGACTACGATTCTACGTTCTCGGTTAAGGCCAAGGAGCTCAAGAAGACCATTTCGGGCGTTCTGGATTCCCTGAACGGTATCTCGGGTGACTTGGATAGCGCCGTGAGCGGTCTGACCGACGCCTCTGGTTCGCTCGCGAAGGGTCTCTCCAAGGCTGCAAAGCTGGTCAACAAGGCTTCCAATCAGCTGGGCGAGGCGTCGGACAAGATCAGTGCCTTTAAGGACGAGCTTGATAGCGCTCTGATCTCGGGTGACCTGGCCATGATTAAGACAATGATTGGCAGCGACCCCGAGGGCCTCGCCGTGTCGCTTTCCGGCCCCGTTGCGCTCGATCGCAAGCCGGTCTATCCGATCCGCAACTACGGCTCGGCTATGGCGCCGTTCTACACGATTCTGTCGCTATGGGTCGGCTCGATCGTACTGGCGGCCATGATGAAGGTTTCGGTTGACGATGAGCTTATCAACGAGCTCATCCCCGTGCGCCTGCACGAGATCTACCTGGGTCGCTACCTGTTCTTTGGCGGTCTGGCTCTGCTGCAGGCAACGCTCGTGTGCGCGGGCGACATTCTGTTCTTTGGCATCCAGTGCGACAATCCCCTGCAGTTTGTGCTGGCGGGCTGGGTCGCGAGTCTAGTGTTCTCCAATATCGTCTACACGCTTACGGTATCGTTTGGAGATATCGGCAAGGCCCTCGCCGTCGTGCTGCTGGTCATGCAGGTCGGCGGTTCGGGCGGTACGTTCCCCATCGAGATGACCGGCCCCGTGTTCCAGGCGATCTACCCGTTCCTGCCGTTTACTCACGGCATCAACGCCATGCATGCCGCCATGGCCGGTGCGTACCACATGGAGTACTGGATTGAGCTAGGCATTCTGGCGAGCTATCTGATTCCGTCGCTGGCACTGGGCGTCGTCTTCCGCCGCCCGGTCATCAAAGCCAACGACTGGATCATCGAAAAACTGGAGTCAACCAAATTGATTTAGTTCAGCAACGTAAACGCCGTCGGAACATCGAGATCTTCCAACCCGATGCTTTAGCGTAGTGAATTGCACGGGCTGCTTGGTTGTTGCTACAGTAGCGGGGCGTGCCGGGGGTCCGGTGCGCCCTGCTTTTATTTGACCATGAGGCGGCACGCAGCCATGCGCGTGCGGACACCACGCCCAGATTGAGCGCGAGGATGCCCTATGGCCCAGCATGCCACTGACAATATCGAAATGATGCCCGATAGCCCTGTTGCTCGCGAGGACCTGGGCGCGGGCGGCACCTCCCGCGGCGCCGGCGCTCGCTCGCCGCTGTTCTGGAAAGTCCTGCTGCTTTCGGTGGCAGTCGTCTGGGGCTACTCCTTTACGACCATGAAGGACGCGCTCGACACCATTCCGGTGTTCGAACTGCTCTACGTGCGCTTTCTGCCTGCGGCGTTGGTCATGTTTTTCATCTTCCACAAGCGCATCATCGCGCACCTCAACGCCCGCAACCTTATCGTCGGACTTGGCATGGGCGCACTTATGTGGGCCGCCTACGCCCTGCAGACAGTCGGTCTGGCGCACACCACGGCGGGCAAGAATGCTTTTTTGACGGGCACGTATTGCATCGTTGTGCCGTTCGCGAGCTATTTTCTGAGCGGCGAAAAACTCACCCGCTATAACCTGGGCTCGGCGCTGCTGTGCTTGGCGGGCATTGGCTTGGTGGCGCTCGATAGCGTTGAATTCAACATCGGTGATGTCATTACGCTGGCGGGTGCGGTCTTTTTCGCCATCCAGATGGCGGTGACTGCCAAGTACGGTCGCAAAATGGACATCAACGTCATCACGTTTTGGATGTTTGTGGGCAACGGCGTGCTGAGCCTGATCTCGTCGCTGCTATTCGAGACCCAAGCGCCGCTGTCCGTTTGGACGCCGAGCTTTATCAGTGTGATGGCGTTTCTCTCGGTGGGCTGCACATGTGTGGCTCTGCTCATCCAAAACGTCGGCCTGGCGCATGTCCCGGCCTCGACGGGCTCGCTGCTCCTTTCGATGGAGTCGCCTTCGGGTGTGCTGTTCTCGGTGCTGCTGATGGGGGAGGCGCTCACCTCGCGCCTGCTCGCCGGCTTCGCGCTCATCTTTCTTTCGATTATCTTGAGCGAGACGCATTTCGATTTTTTGCGTCGAAAGCCGCGTCCGCAATTGTAAACAATTTGTTGCGCCGCCTCCCGGGGCGGCATTTTTTATGCGTCGCCCTTAAAGTAGTACCTTGCACTTTACGCTATCAAAGTGCTTGCTGCAAAAACGTTACTGGAGGGCATCTATGGCACCAGCACTGTCCGATCTTCAACCGCAATCAGCGCCCAAGGCCACCGCGGCGGCGCAGACCGCTATCGGTGACGGTCTTGTCGCAGAAGCTCAGGCTTTTGCAGACGAGCTCGCTGCGTGGCGACACGATTTACACCAGATGCCCGAGCTGGGTAATAACCTCCCGCAGACCTCTGCGTATATCCAAGCGCGCCTGACCGAGATGGACATTCCATTTGCTACGCTCGTCGATGGTTCCTGTGTTGTGGGCCTTGTCGGTGCCGGTGCCACCGCGGCCCAAGGCAATGGCGTCTGCACGGACGAACAGGCCGGAACGGTCGTTATGTTGCGTGGCGACATGGACGCCCTGCCCGTTGTCGAGGAATCCGGCGAGCCCTTTGCATCCACCAATGGTTGCATGCATGCCTGCGGCCACGATATGCACGCGACGGCCCTGCTCGGTGCGGCCCGTTTGCTCAAGGCCCGCGAGGCCGAGCTTGTGGAGGCCAACGCCACGGTGAAGCTGCTGTTCCAGCCGGGCGAGGAGACCTTCGAGGGCGCCCGCGCCGCCATCGCCGACGGTCTGCTGCAGAACCCGCGTCCCCAGGCCGCCTTTGCCATGCACGTCAATAGCCAGTCGCCGCTTGGCCTGGTGCTCTATGGCAGCCCTGCGCTTTCGGGCGTATACGGTTTTCGCATCACGCTCCAGGGCAAGGGTGGCCACGGTTCCAGCCCCGAGATTTGCATCGACCCCATCACGGCGGGCGTGCATGTGCACCTGGCGCTCCAGGAGCTTGTCTCCCGCGAGGTGCCGGCGGCCAAGGAAGTCGCACTTACCGTTGGTAAGTTTGCTGGCGGCTTGGCGGCCAACGTCATCCCCGACACCTGCGTGCTCGAGGGAACGCTGCGCGGCTTCGATGTTGAGCTCATGGAGCACCTCAAGACCCGCATCGCGGAGGTCGTTAACGGCGTTGCCACAACATATCGTACGCCGGCGACCATCGAGACGCTTTCGGATGTTCCGCCGCTTGTACTCGACAGCGATATGACTCAGGCGTCGCTTGGCTACGTGGGCGCAGTGCTGCCCAAGTCGGCTTTCTTGCCGCTTTTCCATGCCATGGCGAGTGAGGACTTCGCGCTTATCTCGAGCGAGATTCCGAGTGCGTACTTTACCGTGGGCGCGGCCGTAACCGACACGGACGAACACTTTGCCCAGCACCATCCCAAGGCACGTTTTAACGATGCCGAGCTGCCGCTCGGTGCTGCGGCTTATACCGCCGTCGCTTTGGGCTATATCGCCGACCACCGGTAGCATCCAACCTTGCCTTTCAAGCCTGCGGGCATGGCCGTAAGGCCTATGCCCTTGTCTTTCAAGGCAATCTTGGGCACTACCGGCGCCCGGCGCCGGCTATTCGTTTGTTAAATAAGGAGCAGTATGTCCCAGCAGCGTAAGTTCTTCCCCGGCTGGCTCGTGGTGACCTCCGGCTTCGTGATCATGGCCACGTGCTACACGATT
Organism: uncultured Collinsella sp.; assembly: GCA_900541185.1. Lineage (GTDB taxonomy): Bacteria > Actinomycetota > Coriobacteriia > Coriobacteriales > Coriobacteriaceae > Collinsella. Next base: position 28,423 of record UQIQ01000014.1, on the reverse strand, counting down.
TTCGTCAACTGCATGAGCCTGTTCCAGCCGCTGATCGTCAGCGACCTGGGCATTTCCCTTGCGCAGTACAACATCTCCAATGCCATCTCCACCGTGGTGAGCGTCGTGGGTTCGCTCGTTATCGGCCATGTTGCCGATAAGGTGAGTGGCCGCGTATTGGGCTCGCTCACCGTTATCGCCACCTCGGCGGTGCTCGCGGGCATGAGCTTTGTGGGTGAGCTTTGGCAGGTCTACGTGCTCTTTGCCGTTTCGGGCTGCTTCGCTGTGGCCTCGACCCGCCTGCTCATCAGCCTGGTGACCGCCAACTGGTTTACCGCCAAGCGAGGCCTTGCCATCTCCATCGCACTTTCGGGCTCGGGCTTTGGCGGCGCTATTCTCTCGCCGATCGTGAGCTCGCTTATCGTGAGTGTGGGCTGGCGCTCTGCGTTCCTGGTACTCGCTGCCGTCTGCATTGTGGCGGCACTGCCCATCACGGCCTACTCCTTCCGCACCAAGCCTTCCGAGATCGGCCTTAAGCCGCTCGGCGAGAACCCGGGCGATCCGTCCGTCTCGACGGCTGGCGACAAGGACGAGCACACGGCGCCCGAGGTTAGCGTCGGCTGGTCTCGCATCAAGAAGAGCCCGGCGTTTTGGCTGCTTGTCGTTGCCTTCCTCTTTATGGGCTTGGTCAATGGCGCCATCCTGCCCAACCAGGTTACCAACATGACGAGTGTTACCGTCAACGGTGCCAAGATCGTCACGGGCGGCCACGATCCCATGTGGGCGGGTACCGTGCTTTCGGCCTATATGGTCACCGTCGTTATCGCCAAAATTTCGCTCGGTGCGATCTATGACCGCTTTGGCCTGCGCTTTGGCAATATCCTTGGCTCCGTTGCGTGCATTATCGCCTGCGTGGCGCTGTGCTTCCCGACGACGGACCTCGGTCCTATAGTCGCCGCTGTGAGCTTTGGTATCGGAACGTGCATGGGCACCATCACGCCCACGATCGCGGCTTCCAAGCAGTTTGGCATGGCCGACCTTGGCAAGGTCACGGGAACCATCACCTCGCTCGAGATGGTCGGCGGCACCGTAGGTGCCATTGTCTCGGGCGTGCTGTTCGATGCCACGGGCTCCTTTGCGAGCACCTGGATCGTGTGCCTGGCGTGCTCCGTGGTCATGCTCGTGTTCCTGCTGGCATCCGAGCCCATCGCCGCCAAGCTGCGCGCGAGCGTGGCGGGGGAGTAGACGTCCGTCGCTCTTTTCTGTTTGCCCTGTTCTGTCCGTGGCCGCCTTGGAAGCCGAATGGATGCTCGTACCATCATTCGGTTTCCAAGGCGGCCACGGGCCTACGAAATGGTCCCTTTTCCTCCGTCCCCAACAGATCACGTGATCCGAAGGGGACGGAGGAAAAGGGACCACAAACAGCGGCGGCGCGTCTGGCCGAACGAGTCCCCATACCCTCGTTCGGTCAGACGCGCCGCCGCGTTGCTGCTTTGTGCCGTATAATGACCATTACCTATGACGCGATACAAAAGAAAGGTGTTTGCCCATGCAGGCACAGAAGGCGGAGGGAACCCGCGACCTTATCGGCGCCGAGATGCGCGCCTGGCAAAAGATGCAGCAGATTGCGGCCGGCGTGTTCGAGCCGTTTGGTTTTAAGCCCATCGAGACGCCCGCGATCGAACAAGTGGACGTGTTTGTCCACGGCATCGGCCAGTCGACCGACGTCGTGCGCAAGGAAATGTTCCGCGTGTTCAGCGGTGCCAACCTGGAGCGCGTCTTTACCGAGGGCACCGACACCAAACTCAAGCCCAAGCAGCGCCTGGCACTTCGCCCCGAGGGCACGGCCGGCGTGGTGCGCGCCGTCGTCGAGAACAATCTGGTGCCCCAGGGCTCCACGCCGTTTAAGGCGTACTACGCCGAGGCCATGTTCCGCGGCGAGCGTCCCCAGAAGGGCCGCCTGCGCCAGTTCCACCAGGTGGGCATCGAGTGGCTCGGCGCTCCCGATCCGGCGGCAGACGCCGAGTGCATCATCATGCTCATGGAGTTCTACAAGCGCCTGGGCTTCGATCTTTCCAAGCTTCGTCTGCTCATCAACTCGATGGGTGACGCCCAGTGCCGTCCGGCTTACCGCGAGCAGGTTAAGCAGTTTATCCTCGATCACGCAGACGAGATGTGCGACGAGTGCCGCGAGCGCGCCGAGCTTAACCCGCTGCGCGCCTTCGACTGCAAGAACGACCACTGCCGCGAGATCATGGCCGAGGCTCCGCTGATGGGTGACAACCTGTGCGACGAGTGCCGCGAGCACTACGAGCAGGTCAAGCGCTATCTGGATGCCGCCGGTATCGAGTATGTCGAGGATCCCACCTTGGTGCGCGGCCTGGACTACTACACCCGTACTGTCTTTGAGGTCGAGGCCCCTGGCGCCGGCGTCGGCTCCATCGGTGGCGGCGGCCGCTATGACGGCCTGGTCGAGCTCGAGGGTGGCAAGCCCACGGCGGGCGTCGGCTTTGCCGTTGGTTTTGAGCGCGCCCTGCTGGCCCTGCAGGCCTTTGGCAACGATTTGGGTGCCGATGAGGCCCCGTGCGTCTATGTCGCCAACGCCGGCAAGGAGCTGCGCCAGAACGTCTTTGCCATCACGCAGGAGCTTCGCGCCGCAGGTATCGTGACCGAGGCCGACTATCAGGGCCGTTCGCTCAAGGCCCAGTTTAAGCAGGCCGACAAGGTGGGCGCTAAGCTCATTTTGGTCCTGGGCGGCGACGAGCTTGCCGCTGGCAAGGTCAAGGTGCGCGACATGGAGAGCCATGACGAGGTACTGGTCGATCTGGCCAACGTGGTCGAGGCGGTTCGCGAGCGCCTGTAGCGCATCTTTTTGAGCTGCGGGCCTGCTAACGTGCCCTGCTCATGGAGAGCGATTGTTACGGGGGTGTTTCGCATTTATGCGGAATGCCCTCGCTTGCATATGCCGCCCACCGAGAAATACGACCATTTGGGGCAAAAACCCTTGCAATGCAGAAAATACTTTTGTGTGGTAAAGCGCAATCAGTGTCGAAAGTATTTCTCAAGCGCCTATAATGAATACCGCATGTTACGTGCATAGAAGGAGGAATGGGAGGAAACGTGGCTGAGAACCTAAGCAACCAGTCTGTACCCGAAGCCGCGGCGCGCGTCGCTGCCGTGGTCAACCGCCTCGTTAACCGAATCGGCTCGAATGCCGAGTCCAGGGAGCGTCTCGCCGAGATCGAGATCCCCGAGGAGCTGCGCGATAATCTGGCGCTGTTCCTGCGCCTGGAACGTCGTGTGCTTAGCGAGTATGATCCCGAGATCGCGGACCTGTTCGACAAGATTTTGACAGCCGAGATTGTGGTCAATGCTGGCAACCCCGGTAGCCGCGCTGCCGACGAGTCCGTTGACGAACAGGGCGTGCCCACTGCCGACGAGCCCACCGCCGTGGCGTTTCGCGAAGTCGTCGATTTGATTGACAGCCTGCCGCTTGATAAGCAGCAGGTCATCGTTCGCGCCTTTACGAGCTTCTTCCACTTGGCAAACCTGTCGGAGGAGAACTACCGTGTGGCGCAGCTGCGCGAGCGCGAGGCCGGTGCGTCGACCGATACCGAGGTCGATCCCGCCAACGAACTCACCGTCGCCTATCACCAGTTGGTAAACGAGATGGGCGTCGAGGGTGCCAATGAGCTGCTCGGCAAGCTCGAGTTCCACCCTGTCTTTACCGCACATCCCACCGAGGCCCGTCGTAAGGCCGTCGAGGGCAAGATTCGCCGTATCTCCAACCTGCTGGAGGAGCGTCCGCGTTTGGGCGGCTCCGACCTGGTGGAGAACGAGCGCCATATGCTGCAGGAGATCGACGCCCTGGTGCGTACGAGCCCCATCGCGCTCAAGAAGCCCACGCCGGTCGAGGAAGCCGATACCATCATCGACATCTTCGATAACACGCTGTTCGACGTTATCCCCGTCATCTACCGTCGTTTTGACGACTGGGTGCTGGGCGACAAGGCCGGTACCGTGCCGCCGCTGTGCCCGGCGTTCTTCCATCCCGGCAGCTGGATCGGCTCCGACCGCGACGGCAACCCCAACGTCACCGCCAAGGTGAGCCGCGAAGTCGCCGCCAAGTACTTCACTCACATGGTGCTCAAGCTCGAGGACAAGTGCCGCCGCATCGGCCACAACCTCACGCTCGAGGCCACCTACAGCAAGCCTTCTGCCGAGCTCATTAACCTGTGGAACCATCAGGTCGAGATGAGCCCTCGTTACACGGCCCGCGCCGAGCTGATCTCCGAGCACGAGCCGCATCGCGCCGTCATGCTCGTCATGGCCGACCGCCTGAACGCCACCGTGCGCCGCATCACCGACACCATGTACCACAGCGCCGACGAGTTCCTGGATGACCTGCGCGTCGTCCAGCGTTCGCTTGCTGCCTGCGGTGCCGTCCGTGCCGCCTACGGTCCGGTCCAAACCATCATCTGGCAGGTCGAGTCCTTCGGCTTCCATATGGTCGAGATGGAGTTCCGTCAGCACTCCGTGGTGCACGCCCGCGCCCTCAAGGATATCCACGAGAACGGTATCCATGGTGACCTGCAGCCCATGACGCGCGAGGTCATCGACACCTTCCGTGCCATCGGTTCCATCCAAAAGCGCTACGGCAAGAAGATGGCACACCGCTACATCATCTCGTTTACCAAGAGTGCCCAGCATGTGGCCGACGTCTTTGAGCTGGCCCACCTGTCCTTCGCACACGAGGAAGACGTTCCCGAGCTCGACGTGATCCCGCTGTTCGAGCAGCTCGAGGACCTCGAGGGCTGCGTTGACGTGCTCGACCAGATGCTTACGCTGCCCGTGGTGCAAAAGCGCCTTGCCCAGACCAACCGCCGCATGGAGGTCATGCTGGGCTATTCCGACTCTTCCAAGGATGCCGGTCCTACCACGGCCATGCTCGCGCTGCACTCCGCGCAGGAGCGCATCGCCAAGTGGGCAGAGAAGAACGATATCGACCTGGTGCTCATGCACGGTCGCGGCGGTGCCGTGGGCCGTGGCGGCGGCCCGGCCAACAAGGCCGTGCTGGCGCAGCCCAAGGGTTCGGTCAACTGCTTCTTTAAGCTCACCGAGCAGGGCGAAGTCATCTTTGCCCGTTACGGCAACCGCACGCTGGCTCAGCGCCATGTTGAGTCCGTTGCCGCCGCAACGCTTTTGCAGTCGGCCCCGAGTGTCGAGAAGACCAACACCGAGACCACGCAGAAGTTCTGGGATATGGCCGAGAAGCTCAACGCCGCAAGCCACGAGCGCTATCTGGACCTGCTGAACACCGAGGACTTTACACCATGGTTCTCGACCGTGACGCCGCTGACCGAGGTCGGTCTGCTGCCGATCGGCTCGCGTCCCGCCAAGCGCGGCTTGGGTGCCAAGTCGCTCGACGACCTGCGTACCATCCCGTGGATCTTCAGCTGGAGCCAGGCGCGCATTAACCTGGCCGCTTGGTACGGTCTGGGCACCGCCTGCGAGCAGCTTGGCGATCTTGACCAGCTCAAGGCTGCCTACCAGGAGTGGCCGTTCTTCCGCACCTTTATCGACAACATCGAGATGTCGATCGCTAAGACCGATCAGCGTATCGCCAAGATGTATCTGCACCTGGGCGACCGCCAGGATCTGTCCGAGAAGGTCTTCACCGAGATGCAGCTCACGCGTAAGTGGGTCCTTGCCATCGTCGGTGATGAGTGGCCGCTGCAGCGTCGTCGCGTGCTCGGCTGCGCCGTTCGCGTGCGTAACCCCTACGTCGACGCTCTGTCCATCGCCCAGGTCCGCGCCCTTCGCGAGGTGCGCATGAATCAGGACGAGATGGCCGAGGAGAAGAAGGCCGAGTACATGAGCCTGATTCTTTCGACTGTGACCGGCGTCTCGGCAGGTTTGCAGAACACGGGGTAATCGATAGCCCTGTAGTCGTCCGGGCCCGCCATTAGTTTACTTTTAGGCACGTCCTCGGACATGCAAGAAGCCCTCGCTGCGCACTTCGTGCGGCGAGGGCTTCTTGCGTCCTGCGGAGTGTGCCTAAAAGTAAACTAATGGCGGGCCCTGCGATGTCCGGTCTTCGGCGGATTACTGCTGGGGGGATAATGGCGCGCTTCGCGCGTTTTGGATGGGGTCTGTCCCGGCGGCGCGTTTGGCGCTTCGCGCCTCGCGTCTTATCGATCGGGATCGAGATGCATCTGGTGCTTCTCGCCTTACGACTGTAGCGGCTGCGGTCCCGTTTGGGGTCGCGGCCGTTTTGTTGTGGGTCAAATATGAACGTTGTGTTAACGACTCGGTGGACGGTGGTGTTTTTCGGTGAGCGGCGTATCCTTCCAACGGTTTATCTAGTGTGTCAGTTGAAAGGAAGAGGGCGCTCGTCATTGTTTGAATGTGAACTGCCGTTTGACCACAAGACGTTGCATCTGGAGCTCGAGGATAAGAACTTCGCGGGTGTGATGGAAGGTCATCAAAACGAGTTTAAGACTACAAAATCGCAGGAAGAGCTGGTAGAGGAGTCGCTTGCCAATCCTTATGGCTCGCCTTCGCTCGAGGAGCTTTGTGCTGGCAAGAAGGATATCGTCATTATTAGCTCCGATCATACGCGTCCCGTTCCCTCGCGTGTGACGATGCCTATTCTGCTGCATCACATCCATTCCGCTGCGTCCGAGGCTCGCGTGCGTATTTTGGTTGCTACGGGTATGCATCGTCCTTCGACGCACGAGGAGCTCGTCAACAAGTACGGCGAGGAGATCGTTGCCAACGAGGAAATCGTTATGCACGTCGCGACCGATGACAGCATGATGAAAAAGATCGGCACCCTGCCTTCTGGTGGCGAGTGCATCATCAACAAGATTGCTGCCGATTGCGATCTGCTGCTTGCCGAGGGCTTCATTGAGCCGCATTTCTTTGCCGGTTTCTCTGGCAGCCGCAAGTCCGTCCTTCCTGGCATCGCCAGCTACAAGACCATCATGTACAACCACAACGGCCAGTTTGTGAACGATTCTCATTCGCGCGCCGGCAACCTGTGCCACAACCACGTGAGCGAGGACATGTTTGCCGCTGCCGAGATGGCTCACCTTGCCTTTGTGCTGAACGTTGTGCTCAACGGCAAGCATGAGGTCATCGGCTCCTTCGCCGGCGACATTCACAAGGCTCACGAGGCTGGCTGCGAGTTCGTGAAGAGCCTTGCCGGCGTTGAGTCCGTCGAGTGCGAGATTGCCATCACCACCAACGGCGGCTACCCACTCGACCAGAACATCTACCAGGCCGTGAAGGGCATGTGCTCTGCCGAGGCCACGCTTCCCGAGGGCGGTGTGATTATCGACGTTGCCGGTTGTGCCGACGGTCACGGTGGCGAGGGCTTCTATCACAACATCGCTGACAACGATCCGGCAGAGTTTGAGCGTGCCTGCATCGATCGTCCCAAGGACGAGACCCTGCCCGATCAGTGGACGAGCCAGATTTTCGCCCGCATCCTGGCACATCACCCTGTGATCATGGTTACCGACCTGTGCGATCACCAGATGATTAAAGATATGCACATGACGCCGGTTAACACCCTCGAGGAGGCGCTCAAGCTCGCCTTTGAGATGAAGGGTGCTGACGCCAAGGTGGCCGTCATTCCCGATGGCCTGGGTGTTGTCGTCGCGCAGCACTAGTGCGCGGCCTAAACGAATCGTTTATAACCGACAAGAAAGATAAGGTTTTATGCTTACCAAACTCCTCTGCGAATTCGGCGCAACGGCCCTCATGATTATCTTTGGCGTGGGCGTGCACTGTGATACTGTGCTCAAGGGCACCAAGTATCAGGGCTCCGGCCACATGTTTGCCATCACCACCTGGTCTTTTGGCATCTCGGTCTGCCTGTTTGTCTTTGGCGGCGCCGTGTGCATGAACCCCGCCATGGTGCTTGCCCAGTGCATCGTCGGCCTGGTGCCGTGGAGCAGCTGCATCCCCTTCATGATTGCCGATATGCTCGGCGGCTTTGCGGGTGCCGTGATCGCGTGGTTGATGTATGCCGATGAGTTCAAGGCTTCCGATGGTGTCATCGATCCCATTGCTCAGCGCAACATCTTCTCGACCAACCCCACCACCGAGGGCACCAACTATGCCCGCAACTTCTTCTGCGAGGCTATCTGCACCTTCGTGTTCATCAGCGCCATCCTTGCTGCTGCTAACCGTGCTGGCGAGAACGTTCTGATGCTCGCCATCTGCGTCGGCCTGATCGTTTGGGCTGTTGGCATGGGCATGGGCGGCATCACCGGCTTCGCCATGAACCAGGCTCGTGACCTTGGTCCTCGCATGGCCTATCAGGTGCTGCCGATTAAGAACAAGGCCGACAACAACTGGAAGTACGGCCTGCTCGTTCCTGGCATCGCGCCGTTTGTCGGTGCCGCTCTGGCCGCGCTGTTTGTGCATGGTTTCTTGGGCATGTTCTAGTCCAAGACAATTGATATAACGCCCGGGTCCGGCATAGGTTAACTTTTCGCCGCGTCCTCGGACATGCAAGAAGCTCTCGCTGCGCACTTCGTGCGGCGGGAGCTTCTTGCGTCCTGCGGAGTGCGGCGAAAAGTTAACCTATGCCGGACCCTGCGGGAATCCAGTTGTGTTCGAACAAGCAACCAACATATATATCTGAATTTGGATGTGGTGGGCACTTTGTTGTTAGGCGCTTTGAGGTGCGAGTGACACTTTGGGGTGCGTGGCGGCCTGGGTTGGGGCGATGCTTTGGGATGAGGTTCTTACTTAGTTGAAGAGGGGCTTTATGGCTGAGAGGTAGTCTTTGGCTACGTTGACTTTTTCTGCTTCGAAGTTGTGCCATGCCCACCATTGGACCATTCCTACGAAGCTTGAGGCTATGTGGTGTAGTAAGAAGCTGCGGTCCATGGTGCCGGCGGGGCCTGCGGGGTCGGCGGAGACGGTTTCGGCTGCTCGTGACATGATGGTCTTGCGTAAGCAGTCGGCGAAGACGCGTGAGCCGGCGCCGGCTACGAGGGCTCGAACGCCCTGACGGCGTTCCCAGAGGTTGTTGAGGATATGCTCGACCTGCACGAGTGGGTCGTCGAGCGGTGTGCCATCGTCGTCGAGGGCGTGGGTGCAGATGTCGCTCACGAGCTCGGACAGTAGGTCGTCTTTGCTCTTAAAGAGGCCGTAGAATGTCGCGCGGCCTACGTGAGCGCGCGCGATGATGTCGCCGACGGTAATCTTGCCGTAGTCCTCTTCGCGTAGCAGCTCGGAGAACGCCGTGACAATAGCGGCGCGGCTTTTTTCTTTGCGGGCATCCATGGCTATGCATCCACGTGAACGAGCAGACAACGGAGCGTACCGGAGCAACCCTCGTAGGGGCGCTTACCGGCGCCGTAGCCGACGGCCTCGATGCGGTAGCGTGAGGGCAGTTGGTCGGACGTGCGCAGCGCGGTGACGATGGCGGCACCCGTGGGCGTCACGAGCTCGCCGGCGACCGGTGCAGGCGTGAGGGCGATATTTCCCGCCTGGCACAGGTTGACGACGGCGGGGACGGGAATGGGCATAAGGCCGTGGGCACAGTGGATGGTGCCGTGGCCCTCGGAGAGCGACTCGACCACGATGTCCTCAATACCCAGGTCATCGAGGCAGATGGCGACAGAGCAGACGTCGACGATGGAATCGACGGCGCCTACCTCGTGGAACATAACGGTCTCGGGCGTTTTGCCGTGAGCTTTGGCCTCGGCGGCGGCGAGCGCGGTAAAGATGGCGAGCGCGCGACGCTTGGCGCCATCGCTTAGCTGCGAGCCGTCGATGATGGCGGTGACGTCCGCCAAAGAACGATGGTGATGGTGGTGGGCGTGATGATGACCCTCGTGGCCATGGCCGTGGGTCTCATGATCATGCTCATGGCAGTGCTCATGCTCGTCATGGTCATGATGGTGGTGCTCGTGCTCGTGCGTGTGCTCGGCAGCTGCTTCGTTGCCGTAGAGCCATGCCATGTCGTGGTCGTGGTTCTCGAGCTCTTCTGCCAGCTGAACGTCGAAATCGCAGGCGTCGATGCCATGCTTGTTTACGCGCGTGACGGCGATTGTAAAGCCGTCGACCGGCAGTGTGGCGAGCTGTTCGCGCAGGTGCTCCTCGCTGGCGCCCAGGTCGAGCAGGGCCGCGACGGTCATGTCGCCGCTGATGCCCGAGGTGCCGTCGATGATAAGCGTGTGCTGATGATTGGACATGGAATGCTCCTTAGCGGGCGCGGGGTGTGCCGGCGCTCAGATGATTGATAAGACTTGCCTGGTAAGCGGCGCCAAAGCCGTTGTCGATATTGACGACCGATACGCCGCTGGCACAGGAGTTGAGCATGGCGAGCAGCGCGGCTACGCCACCAAAACTTGCGCCGTAGCCAACGCTGGTGGGAACGGCGATGACCGGACAGCTCACCAGACCGCCGATAACGCTCGCCAGCGCGCCCTCCATGCCGGCGATGGCGATGACCACCTGCGCCTGGGCAAGTTCCTCGGCATGCGCGAGCAGGCGGTGCAGGCCGGCGACACCTACGTCGTAGAGGCGGTCGACCTCGTTGCCATAGAACTCGGCCGTCAACGCGGCTTCTTCGGCGACGGGTAAGTCGCTCGTGCCGGCGCAGGCGACGACGATGCGTCCGTTGCCGGTAGGGGAGGGCTTGCCGCCCACGAGGGCGAGCTGCGCGTCCGGGACATATCCCAGGTCAATGCCGTTGCCGAGAAGCTCAGCGGTGCGCGCGGCTTTTTCGGCATCCAGGCGCGTGACCAGGATACGTTCCTGGCCGGCATCGCGCAGCGCTTCGATAATGGCGGCAATCTGCTCGGCGGTTTTACCGGCACCGTAGACAACCTCGCCGGCTCCCTGGCGCACTCCGCGCGAAAGATCGAGCTGCGCAAAACCCAGATCGGCGGTCGGAGCCGTCTGGATGCGCGTAAGGGCATCGGCAGGGGTGACTGATCCGCCAGCAACATCGCTCAGCAGCTGCTCTAGGTCTCGCTTATCCATATATGTTCCCTTCGACGGCGCAAAGTCTAGCACTCAAAGGGTATGTTTCCGAACACTAAGACAAAATTGTTCGGAAACTATGGGACAGACTGATTCAATTGTTAGACGGATCGGCTAGTCACGCAGGATGATGTCCATGGCGAGCATCAGGTTGCGCTCGTCGATGGCAAACGGGGCGGCTTCGCGCGTCTTGGGCTTGGCGCAAAACGCGATGCCCGTGCCCGCAGCCTGAATCATGGGGATGTCGTTGGCGCCGTCGCCGATTGCCACGGTATGGGCCATGTCGACACCGCACTCAACTGCCCAGTCCAGCAGCTGGATGAGCTTGGACTCCTTGGTCACAATGTTGGCAGCCAACTTACCGGTGAGCTTGCCGTCCATGACTTCCAGGCGGTTGGCCAGGCAAAAATCGATGCCCGCGGCGGTTACGATCTTGTCAGCGACCTCGTGGAAGCCGCCGCTTACCACGCCGACCTTCCAGCCCTTGCTGTGTGCCGAGCGCACAAGCTCTAACGCGCCGGGGGTAAACGTCACGCGCTCAAAGGTGCGCTCGAACACACTCTCGTCCAAGCCGGCAAGCAGCCCCACGCGTTCCTCGAGCGCCTGCTTAAAGTCGAGCTCGCCGCGCATGGCGCGCTCGGTGATCTTCGCCACTTGCTCGCCTACGCCGGCCTCCTCGCCCAACAGGTCGATGACCTCCTGGTTGATGAGCGTGGAGTCGATATCCATAACAATGAGGCGTGCAGTCATGGTGGGCCTTTCCGAGTGCAGTTGTATTGGGGCACATTGTCGCACGCGGCGCGCCTGGGCGACGGCCAGGCCGCGTCAATTGTTTCGTCTCCGTCAAGTCTTTGGGCAAGAGTTACTTTTTCGCGGTACATCGACGTGGGTGCGATAAGATAGAACGCCATGTCCGGCTGCGCGGTTTACGCAGGCTGGGCAAATCTGTACGACGCCGCCCGGAACGACACGGGGCGGCACAGATCCATAAAGGAGGATCACTGGTATGAGCCAGACCCGTCCCATCGATGAGCATTCCATGCACACCCGTACCTGCGGCGAGCTTCGCTTCGAGAACGTGGGCGAAGAGGTCACCCTCACCGGTTGGGTGAGCCGTCGCCGCGACCACGGCGGCCTTATCTTCTGCGACCTTCGCGACCGCGAGGGCATCACGCAGCTCACCTTCGACCCCGAGCACTCCGATGGCGATGCCTTTAAGATCGCCGAGACCATGCGTCCCGAGTGGCCCATCAAGATCCACGGCGTCGTGCGCGCCCGTGGCGAGGAGACCACCAACACCAAGCTCGCGACCGGCGAGATCGAGGTCCTGACCGACCACGCCGAGGTGCTCAACACGTCCGTCACCCCGCCGTTCCAGATCGAGGACGGCATCGAGACCAGCGAGGACACCCGCCTGCGCTATCGCTATCTGGACCTCCGTCGTCCCGAAATGATGGCCAACCTCAAGCTGCGCTCCGACTTCACCTTTGCCATTCGCGAGGCGCTGCACAACCGTGAGTTCATGGAGGTCGAGACGCCCTCCCTGTTTAAGTCCACGCCCGAGGGCGCCCGCGACTTCATCGTCCCCAGCCGCATCCAGCCGGGTAACTTCTACGCCCTGCCGCAGTCCCCGCAGCTCCTGAAGCAGCTGCTCATGGTCGGTGGCGTCGAGCGCTACTACCAGGTTGCCAAGTGCTTCCGCGACGAGGACCTGCGTGCCGACCGTCAGCCCGAGTTCACTCAGGTCGATATCGAGATGTCCTTCGTGGACCAGAACGACGTTATGAGCGCGCTCGAAGAGGTCCTGGCCGATGCCTTCGGTCGCATGGGTGTCGAGATGCCCACGCCGCTGCGTCGCATGAACTACTGGGAGGCCATGGATACCTATGGCTCCGACAAGCCCGATACCCGCTATGGCATGCACCTGGTCGACCTGACCGACATCTTTGCCAACTCCAAGTTCAAGGTCTTCGCGACCGCTGCGAACGAGGAGGGCTCTGTCGTCAAGGCCATCAACGCCAAGGGCGCCGGTGCCTGGGCACGTGCCAAGATCGATAAGCTCGCCGGCGTGGCCTCCACGTTTGGCGCCAAGGGCCTGGCCTGGATTGCTTTCCGCGAGGACGGCTCTATCAACAGCCCCATCGTCAAGTTCTTCTCGGACGAGGAGATGGCGGCTCTGCGCGAGCGCATGGACGTCGAGCCCGGCGACCTTGTGATGTTCGCCGCCGGCCCGCGCTTGCTCTCCGACGAGATCCTGGGCGGCATGCGTTCGCACATGGCCAATGCGCTCGAGATCAAGCGCGAGGGCCACGACTTCCTGTGGGTCGTCAACTTCCCGCTGTTCCACTGGGACGAGGATCGCAAGGCCTATGCTGCCGAGCACCAGCCCTTTACCCTGCCGACCGAGACCGACATTGCCAAGATCGAGGCCGATCCGTTGGCAGCCGGTTCTTGCACCTACGACTTTGTCATGGACGGCTTTGAGGCCGGCGGCGGCGGTATGCGTATCCACAACGCCGAGATGCAGATGTCCATGCTCAAGCTCCTGGGCTTTACCGAGGAGCGCGCCGAGTCGCAGTTTGGCTTCCTCATGGAGGCCCTCAAGTTTGGTGCGCCCCCGATGGGCGGTTTTGCTCTGGGCCTGGACCGCGTGTGCATGCTGCTCACCGGCTCCGACTCCATCCGCGACGTCATGGCGTTCCCCAAGACGGCCAGCGGCTCCGACCTCATGTCGGGCGCCCCGAGTGCCGTTAGCGGCGCCCAGCTCAAGGACGTCAGCCTGCGCCTGATGTAGGCGAGCGGCTACATATTGCCCGTAACGAGGGAAGGACACGTGCCTTCCCTCGTTTTTTATACGCCGAGGTTGCGAGGGTATAGGTTGACTGGGCGTCGCGGAAACTACGACCCGGAATTTGCGTCCAGAACGGGTCGCAGTTTCCCAAACAGGCCCCTTTGGGAAACTGCGACCCAGAATCCAGCCAAATAATGGGGCACAGTTTCCGGTTGGGCTGTCTAACGGAAACTGTGCCCCAGAATGAGCGCTCAAAACGGGGCAGGCTTTCCGCAACAACTGTCTGGCAGAAAGCCTGCCCCAGTTTCTTATAGCGAGTCTCTCTGGATCAGCTGCATGTGCATCACGGAGGTGGTGGGCTCGGCACCCTTGATCATGTCGAGCGCAATGTTGGCGGCCATGTGTCCTTCTTCGCGCAGGGGCTGGCGGACGGTCGTGAGCGCGGGGACGCAGCGCGCCGCAATCTCGTGATCGTCGAAGCCGACGACAGAAACGTCCGTAGGAACGGATAGGCCTGCCTCGTTGAGTGCGGTGATGACGCCAGCCGCGATACGGTCCGATCCGCAGAGCACGCCATCGAAAGCAATCTCGCGCGCGAGGATCTGGTGCATGGCCTGATAGCCGTCTCCGCTGTTCCAGCCGGTATAGATAACGTTTGCGTCTGGGAGGTCTTCGCCCAAGACGGCGCGGTAGCCGCGCAGGCGGTCGACAACAGCGGGGTTGTCTTGCGGTCCCAACACGGCGACGATATCTTTGCGCCCGCGATCCTTCATGGCGAGTGCCGCAAAATGTCCGCCCTCTTCGTCGTCAGAGTAGACCGTCGAGAACACATCGCGATAGGGGTGGCCCTCGAGCTGGCCGCACAACACGGTGGGTACGCCCAGCTCGCGCAGTACCTCGAGCAGCTCGCTGCCTTTGTAGGGAGAGACGTCGATCACGGCGTCGAACGAGCGGCGCTCAAAGTGCTCGCGTGCGCGGTTGCGCTCATGCGTAGAAGACGCCTGCAAGATAACGGGCAGATAGGACGACTCCGACAGTTCCTCGGTAATGCCGCTCAAAAACTCGCTATAGGTGGGGTCGCTGAAGAGTTCACTCAGAGGCTCGGTCACGAGCACGGCGATGATTTCCGTGCGCCCGACAGCGAGCGCTCGGCCACGAGCGTTGGGGACAAAATTGACTTCCTTGGCCGCCGCGCGGACGCGCTTTTTGGTTTCCTCGCTAATGCGGGGCGAATCGTTGAGAGCGCGCGATGCCGTGGAGCGCGACACGCCGGCAGCTGCGGCAACCTCGGCAAGCGTAGGTGCGGTGCGAACTGGTTGGGTCATGGCGTCTCCTGGAGAATGCGGTCGATGTTGTCGCTGATACGGGCTGGTGCGGATACAGCTTACTATAGCGCGTCTGAACAGCGTTCATGATATCCGGTGACCGGTGCCGTTTTGCAACCAAGCCGCAATCGAATACGTCTCGTATGGGTGAGATATCAGCGGGCGTGGCGGTTGCCTACGAGCTTAAGAACGATGTCTTGAGCTGAGTTTCGATACTCAGGGTGACATAAGTGTCGCGGTTGTACAACCGGTTGCACCGTTAACCCGACCAAATCGACCGTTCAGCGGACAACCGGTTGCACAGTTTTTTGCATCGCCCGTAAGATAAGGACAACCGGTTGCACAAGAATCACTACGATGACGAAGGAGCATCACCATGGACACCATTAACGATTGGGAAAACCAAGCGCTCACCCATAGGAACCGCCTGGCACCCCATGCGTACTTTATGGGTTATGAGACCGCCGATCTCGCTGCAACGTACAGCCGCGAGCTGTCGCGCGGGTTTGTCCAGCTGTCCGGCTCGTGGCAGTTCCGCCTCTTTGAGGGCCCCGCTGCCGTCTCTAGCGAGGAGCTTTCCACGTACGAGCCCGAGTGGGATCACGTGGAGGTTCCGCACCTGTGGCAGGTGGACGGCTATGGCAACCTTGCCTACACCGACGAGGGCTTCCCGTTCCCGGTGGATCAGCCGTTCGTTCCCTCTGACGATCCCACGGGCGTGTACCAGCGCATCGTCAACCTTCCCGCCGTTCCTGCCGGCGCTCGCGAGATCATTCGCTTTGACGGCATCGAGAGCTATGGCGAGCTGTACGTCAACGGTCAGTTTATCGGCATGACCAAGGGTTCGCGCCTGTCTGCCGAGTTCGACGTGACCGACGCGCTCGTCGAGGGCGACAACCTGTTTGCGGTCAAGGTCCTGCAGTACAGCGATGGCAGCTATATCGAGGATCAGGACATGTGGTGGGCCTCGGGCATCTTCCGCGATGTGTACCTTATGCAGCGTCCCGCCGCACACCTGGTCGACTTTAGGTTCCGCACGCACCGCGAGGGCGATGCCGCTCTGATCACGCTCGATACGGTTGCCGAGGGAGCTACCCGCGTTGTGTTTACGCTCAGTGATGGCGAGAACGTGGTGGCTACGGGTGAGTGCGTCGACGGCCATGCCGAGTGCAGCGTGACCGATGCCCACTTCTGGAATCCCGAGGATCCCTTCCTCTATGACCTTACGTTTGAGGTCTACGACGGTGACCAGGTCAGCGAATACGTCCCGCATCGCCAGGGTCTTGCCGAGGTGACGGTCGAGGGCAATCATATCTACCTCAACGGCACTTACTTTAAGATGCATGGTGTCAACCGCCACGATCACGACGATCACAAGGGCCGCGCCGTGGGCCTCGATCGCATGCGCCGCGACCTGGAGCTTATGAAGCAGCACAACATCAACGCGGTGCGCACGTCCCACTACGCCAACGATCCGCGCTTCTACGAGCTGTGCGACGAGTACGGCATCATGCTGGTCGCCGAGACCGATATGGAGAGCCACGGCTTCGAGAATATCGGCAATATCGCCCTGGTCACCGACGACCCTGCCTGGGAGCCGGCCTACGTCGACCGCATTGAGCGCCTGGTGATGCAGGAGCGCAACCACGCCTGCATCATTATGTGGTCGATGGGCAACGAGAGCGGCTATGGCTGCAACATCCGCGCGATGTACGCCAAGGCTCACGAGCTCGACGGTCGTCCGGTCCACTACGAGGAGGACCGCAACGCCGATACCGTCGACGTCATTTCCACGATGTACTCCCGTGTGTCGCAGATGAACGACTTTGGCGAGCATCCGTTCCCCAAGCCGCGCATTAACTGCGAGTACGGTCACTCCATGGGCAATGGCCCCGGAGGCCTGTCCGAGTACCAGGAGGTCTTCGATCGCTGGGATTGCATCCAAGGCCAGTTTATCTGGGAATGGTGCGACCACGGTTTGGCTGCTGTGACCGAGGACGGCGTTGCCTACGATATGTATGGTGGCGACAACGGCGATTACCCCAACAACAGCAACTTCTGCATCGATGGCATGGTGTTCCCTTGGCAGCAGCCGAGCCCGGGCCTCACTGAGTATGGTCAGGTCATCTGCCCGGTTCGCATGGCTTATGACGCCGAGGCAGGCGAGCTGACTGTCACTAACAAGCGTTGGTTTACCACCCTCGAGGATGTCTGCCTGTCGGCCGAGACCCTGGTGGACGGCGACGTGGTCTGCCGCAAGACGCTCATGCCCGGTGCGGTTGCCCCCGGCGAGTCCGTCCAGCTTCCGCTAGTGATTCACGAGGCCGCGGTAGGCGAGACCCTGCTGACCGTGCGCGCCTACACCATGGCCGCTCACGTCTGGTGCGAGCCGATGTTCCAACTGGGTGCAAGCCAGTTTGCCATCGCCAACCATTCGGCGCCGGCCATCGCTGCCCCCGCTCGTCCTGAGCTTACGGTCGAGGAGACCGAGCAGGAGATCCACATTCACTCCCTCAACGGCGAGCTGACCTTCAGCAAGGTCAACGGTACCGTGAGCGAGTGGAAGGCATCCGGCCGCGACGTCATGGCCTCTGGTCCCCAGGTTGGTTTTTGGCATCCGCTCGTCGACAACCACGCCCAAGAGTATGACTCCCTGTGGAAGGACAACTTCATCGATGTGATGCAGACGTCTACCCGCAAGGTTACTTGGAAGCAGGACGGCAATGTGGTCGTCGTTACCGTGAGCCAGCGTATTGCTCCTCCCGTCCGCGCGTTCGGCATGCGCGTCGAGCTCGTCTATACCGTGCTTCCGAGTGGCCGCGTCGACCTCAAGGTTTCCGGCGAGCCCTACGGCGACTATTCGGACATTATCCCGCGCATCGGCATCTCCTTCGAGGTTCCCGGTTGTGATCGTGCCGTCGAGTGGTATGGCCACGGCCCGGGCGAGAACTATCCGGACTCGCTGCGCGCCAACCCGGTCGGTCATTACCGCACTACGGTCGACGACATGTTCACGCCCTACGTTATGCCCCAGGACTGCGCCAACCGCGAGGGTACCCGCTGGGTCGCCCTGCGCTCCAGCCACGGTGACGGTCTGGTCGTGACGCGTCCGAGCGACGCCGCTTCCAATCCGTTCTCGTTCTCCGCATGGCCCTATAGCTGCGAGGCTATCGATAACGCCAAGCATGTCTACGATCTTGTCCCGGGCGACACGGTTACGGTCAACATCAACGACCAGCTGCTTGGCCTTGGCTCGAACTCTTGGGGTTCCGAGGTGCTCGATTCCTATCGCACCCGTTTTGAGAGCTTCAGCTTTGAGGTGTCCCTGCGACCGCTGACGTCTGCCGATCTGGCTCAGGCGCTGGCACCCATTAAGGAGGCATAAGTCATGCATATCTTTAACTCGCGTGCCGATTTCGACGCCCAGATGAAGTCCGTCAAGAAGTGGATGCGTACCGGTCAGGCACTCGACGGCGTTTCTGAACTGCAGCACGATGTGGCGTACTCTATCGGCGACTCGCTGGTGTATTGGTGGGTGAACGCCCACGAGGCGGCTACTGCCGATCTGGTCGGTCACCGTCGCTACCATGCCGTGCTCGCCCCGCTCGACGGCAATCTGACCGTTGAGGTGGCTTCCAAGGCCGATCTTACCTGTACGCGCGCCTACAGCGATATCGATGATCGCGAGCGCTTTGAGGGTACGGGGGAGACCGTGACGATTCCCACCGGCGGCGTTGCCGTCGTCGAAATTGACGAGGCCTACCGTGTCGTGGCCGATGCCGCGGATCCCCGCGTCGTGGTACTGCACGTGACAGTCGAAGGTTATTCCTTCCCCAACAAGTAGTATTCGTCCGCCTGGGCGTTTGCTTCGCGCCGTTAAGGGGGATGGCTTTGTTGACTCCCTTTTCCCCATTCCCCTTAGCAGGTGCGCCGTCCGTGTTTGCACTTGCAGCTCGGACGGGTTTAGATGACATTTAACAGATGATTGGGAGGGCTTATGAGCTCTGAAAAACGAGGAACGATTGGTTCGTTCGCTCTGCTGGGCATGACGGTCGCCGCCGTGTTCGGTATCAAGAACATCATCAACAACAACGCGGCCATCGGCTTGGCAGCTGCGCCGTCGTTCTTCTTCGCCACGCTTTTGTACTTTGTCCCCTATACCCTGGTTACCGCCGAGTTCGTCGGCCTCAACAAGGACTCCGAGTCTGGCGTGTACGCATGGGTTAAGACCTCGATGGGTGGTCGCTGGGCGTTCCTGACGGCATTTAGCTACCGGTTCGTTAACCTGTTCTTCTTTGCGTCCGTCCTGCCCAACGTCATCATCTACGCGAGCTACGTGTTCTTTGGTGCCAACGCCGAGCTTTCGCAGCTGTGGATCACCATTATCGAGATCGTCGTCTTTGCTATCGCCACGTGGGTTTCGACCAAGGGCGCTAAGTGGATCGGCTCCATTTCCTCCTTCGGTTCGACCGCGGCTCTCGGCCTGACCGCCGTGTTCATCCTGCTGTCCCTGGCTGCTGCCTTTGGCGGCGTTGAGTTCGCTACGGCTCCTACTCCCGCTAACATGGCTCCCGACATGAGCAACTTCGCAACTGCGTGGGGCTTCTTCGGTACGCTTGCCTGGATCATCCAGGGCGTTGGCGGCGCTGAGTCTGTCGGCGTGTTCCTTAACGACCTTAAGGGTGGCGTCAAGGCCTTCGTGCGCACCGTCGTTATCGCCGGCCTGACCATCGGCCTTCTGTATGCAGGCGCTTCGCTGCTGGTTAACCTGTTCATCCCCGAGGGCAGCGTTGCCATCTCCACCGGCATCTTCGACGTGTTCGGCGCTGTCTTTGCCCACTTTGGCATTCCTATGGAAGTGTCCACGCGCGTCATCGGCTTGATCCTTCTCGCCGCTACGCTGGGTTCCCTCATGATGTGGACCTCCGCTCCCATCAAGGTCTTCTTCACCGAGATCCCCAAGGGCGTCTTTGGTAGCAAGATCGTCGAGCTCAACGAGCATGGCATTCCTGCCCGCGCCGCTTGGCTGCAGTTCGCCATCGTCGTCCCCATCCTGATCATCCCGGCCCTGGGCTCCGGTAACCTCGACGACCTGCTCATGATCGTCACCAACATGACGGCTGCCACCGCTCTGCTCCCGCCGCTGCTGATTCTGCTTGCCTACTTTATGCTGCGCAAGAACTTCGATGCTGCTCCCCGTGGCTTCCGCATGGGCTCGCGCAGCTTTGGCCTGGTCGTTGCCGCATTCCTGCTTGTGGTCTTCTGCTTCGTGCTTATCTGCGGCACCATTCCGCTCGATCAGCCGCTGTGGCTGACGCTGGTCTACAACGTTGGCGGCGTGGTTGTCTTCCTGGGCCTTGCCGTGATGTGGTACAACCGCTACATCAATCGCCTGCGCGAGACCGATCCCGAGGCCGCCGAGAACGAGCTTCGCCCTTCCGTCCTCGATATGATGGAGTAGCGGCTAGGATTAATCTACGGCTGTGGAATAAATCGATTCCCTTTCCTAGGGAGGGGCTTTACGAGGCCCCTCCTTTTGTGTTTTGGGGCATGGATTTTGGACTCTGTGGGCAAAAAATGCCAAATATGAGTACTGTTGCAAAAGAGGTGTCATATTTTTCGGCCTGTTCTGAGTAAAAATGGGCTCACAATCAATTTATCTAACCCCCTTTAAAGGGCGTTTGACGGCTTTCAACCTCTTCGAATCGCTTAAAGTAAGCAATTTGCTCTCGATTTTGCTGCTACTAAATTGGTGGCAGTACTCATATTTGCCACTTTTTGCCCACGAGGTGTTCAGAGGAGCTCTCGACAAGCATCTAACGCTACAATAGCTACCACGTGGCTGGGTTTGCCGGCCGAATGTGCGATGTCGTGGGAGGGGACATGGTCGAATTTACGAAGACGATTAAAGATCCGTTGGGATTGCATGCCCGCCCGGTTGCGCTGCTTTATGACATTATCGCCAAGCATCGTAGTGACGTGTCGGTTTCGATTGGCAATCGTCATGTCGATGGCCGCGACGTTATAGGGCTCATGGCACTCTGTGGCGAATGTGGCGAGGACATCGTGTTCCGCGTTTCGGGCGTGGATGAGGCCTCCTGTGTCACATCGATCAGAAATCTCTCGCTCTAAGCATGATAGGGCGCGGTAAAGGATGGTCCTTTGCCGCGCCTTTTTGTTTCGTATAGGAAACTTTTTCGAAATCTGAATGGGGACCCTTTCCAAAAAGTTAACCACGTGCTAGTTTACTATAGCGAACATAGACGTGGTTAACTTTTTACGCGTCGATGTTGAGGACGAACTGACGTTAGGAGCAACTCATGTCTTGCGGACCGCAGATGCCGGCCATGCCGCTTTCGATGGTAAAAGCGGGCGAAACCGTGCGCGTGTCTCGTGTAAAGGGCAATGAGGACATGAAACACCACCTCAAGGACCTCGGCTTTGTCGAGGGCAACGAAATCCACGTGGTGAGCTCGAGTGGTGCCAATATCATCGTCACGGTGCTGGGCGCACGCTTTGGCATCGATTCCAAGGTTGCCATGCACATCATGACCGTCGGTTAGTCAGCAGCATTTCATAAAAACCGAAAGGGGGACAAGAGGATGAAGACGTTGGGTGACGTTAAGGTGGGCGAGAGCTCTACCATCGTCAAGCTTCACGGTGAGGGTGCGCTTCGCCGCCACCTTATGGACCTGGGGCTCATCAAGGGCACTTCGTTCAAGGTCGTGAAGGTTGCGCCGCTCGGTGATCCGGTCGAGATCAACGTGCGCGGCTACGAGCTTTCCATCCGCAAGGAGGAGGCCGCCGTCGTCGAGGTCCAGTAAGGGCTCACGACGTATATTTCTGCAGATAAAGTTAGGTTTTTCTAACTTAATGCAGCAACTTTGAAGCACATTATCCAGCCTGCGCGGAGAAAGCAGCGCGGGCAAACAAGGAAGAAGGATTGAATGGCGGATTCTCAGATCCATGTCGCGCTGGCGGGTAACCCCAACTGCGGCAAGACCACGCTTTTCAACCTGATCACCGGCGCCAACGGCTACGTTGGCAACTGGCCCGGCGTCACGGTTGAGAAAAAGGAAGCCAAGCTCCTAAGCGACAAGAACGTTACCATCACGGACCTCCCCGGCATCTACTCGCTTTCCCCCTACAGCCCCGAGGAGCAATGCTCGCGCGATTACCTCATGAGCGGCGAGCCCGATGTTGTCGTTCAGGTGGTCGATGCTACCAACCTCGAGCGCAACCTGTACCTGGCGCTTCAGGTCATCGAGACCGGCCTGCCCGTGGTCGTCGCCCTCAACATGGCCGACTTGGTCGAGAAGAACGGCGACAAGATCGACACGGACAAGCTCTCCAAGAAGCTCGGCTGCCCGGTCATGATGATCTCGGCCCTTAAGAACAAGGGCATCAAGGAGCTCTTCGAGCAGGTCAAGAAGTCCGCTGCTTCTAAGGGTCAGGTGCCCGAGCACAAGTTCGATTCCTCCATCGAGGACGTTCTGGACCACATCGAGAACAACCTTCCGGCGAGCGTTCCCGCCAATAAGCGCCGCTACTACGCTGTCAAGCTGTTTGAGCGCGACGCGGACGCCTGCAAGCTCATCAACCTCACCAAGGAGAAGGCCGCTCGCGTGGAGGAACTGGTCGCCCAGTGCGAGCAGGACTGCGACGACGATGCCGAGTCCATCATCACCGGTGAGCGCTATGGCGTCATTGCCCACATCATCGACGAGTGCATGACCAAGGCTCCGGCAAAGATGAGCACCTCCGAGAAGATCGACCGCGTGGTTACCAACCGTATTCTGGGCCTGCCGATTTTTGTGGTCATCATGTTCTGCGTGTACTACATCGCCGTTTCTACCTTGGGCGGCACGGTGACCGACTTCACCAACGACCAGCTCTTCGGCACCGACGGCTGGTATGTGCTCGGTCAGGGCCGCGACGCCTACGATGCAGCCGTCGAGGCTGCGGGCGACGACGCCGATTCGGTCGACCCGGCACAGTACGGCCCCTATGTCCCGGGTATCACCACCGTGGTGCACGATGCCCTTGTGGCGGGCGGCACCGAGGACGGTGGCCTGGTCGATTCGCTCGTCTGTGACGGTATCGTCGGCGGCCTGGGCGCCATCTTCGGCTTCGTCCCGCAGATGTTCCTGCTGTTCGTCATGCTGTCCTTCTTGGAGGACTGCGGCTACATGGCCCGCGTCGCCTTCATCATGGACCGCGTGTTCCGCCGCTTTGGCCTGTCCGGTAAGTCCTTTATCCCCATGCTCGTGTCTTCGGGCTGCGGCGTCCCCGGCGTCATGGCCACCAAGACCATCGAGAACGAGAAGGACCGCCGCATGACGGTCATGACCACCACGTTCATTCCCTGTGGCGCTAAGCTGCCGATCATCGCCCTGCTCATGGGTTCCATCATCGGCGATTCTTCCACCACCGCCGCGTGGATCAGCCCGCTCTTCTACTTCCTGGGCGTTTTCGCCGTCATCGGCTCGGGTCTGATGCTCAAGAAGACCAAGCTCTTCGCCGGTCGCCCGACGCCGTTCGTTATGGAGCTTCCTGCCTACCACTTCCCGGCGATCCGCTCTTGGGCGCTGCACGTGTGGGAGCGCTGCTGGGCCTTTATCAAGAAGGCCGGCACGGTCATCTTCGCGTCCACCGTCGTTGTTTGGTTCCTGTCCAACTTTGGTAGCTACAACGGTTCCTTTGGCTTCCTGCCTGCGATGGACGGCATTCCCGAGGAGTTCATGGATTACTCCGTGCTCGCCATGCTCGGCAACCTGGTCGCTTGGATCTTCGCCCCGCTCGGCTTTAGCACCTGGCAGGCAACAGCGCTGTCCGTCTCTGGCCTCGTCGCCAAGGAGAACGTCGTCGCCACCGCCGGCTCGCTGCTGTCCGTTGCCGATGCCGGCGAGACCGACCCGAGCCTGTGGACCGCGTTTGCCGGCATGTTCCCGACTATGGGCGCTTGCGTCGCCTTTGGCGCGTTCAACCTGCTGTGCGCTCCGTGCTTTGCCGCTATGGGTACCATCCGCAACCAGATGGACTCCGGCAAGTGGACCGCGATTGCCCTCGCCTACGAGTGCGCCTTCGCTTGGGTGATCGGCTTGTTCATCAACCAGTTCTACAACCTGCTTGTCCTTGGGCAGTTTGGTATCTGGACGATTGTGGCCATCGTGTTGCTGGTTGCGATGCTCTTCCAGATTTTCCGTCCCATGCCCAAACATGCATGGACCGACGAGGACGAGACCAACACTGCTTCCGCCGCAGTTTCCGCTTAAGTCCGAATAAGGATTAACCCCTTTCCACGAGCCCGGGTGTCCCAGCGACACTCGGGCTTTTTGGTGGGAGAGATATGGCGTTTCCGCAGATAAAAACGACCAAAATAAACCTGTCCCTTTTTGGTAGGTGGGGAATGGGGTAAAGTAAGTGATGGTTAACTAGAGGAGGCTTGCTATGGCACCTATCGATATTGTTGTACTGGCTGTTATCGGTATTGCGTTTGTCGCGGTATGCGTGCGCATCTACCGCAAGGGCACCTGCGCCGACTGCGCCCAGGGTGGCGTTTGCACGGGGCATTGCTCCAACAAAAAGACGTGCGCCGCACTTAAGGGCGTGGACAAAATCGCCGAAGACTTGGGCCGCGGTATTCATTAGCCGACCGGCGTTTGGGCATGTTTGACTGCGGATACGGTAGTTTCTGGTACGATAGGTACGTCAGCAACTGCCGCCTAGCGGCTCAAATGAAAGGAATCCCGCATGGAGTCCTCCGCCTATCCAATGCTCTTTAGCCCGATCAAGGTCGGTACGACCGAGGTCAAGAACCGCGTCTTTATGCCGCCGGTGTCCACGAACCTGGCCGATCATGGCTATGTGACTGACGACTTGGTCGATCATTACCGTGCCCGCGCCAAGGGCGGCGTGGGCCTCATCATTACCGAGGTCGTGACGGTCGAGCCCACCTATACCTATCTGCCGGGTGACATGTGCTGCTACGACGACACGTTTATCCCCGGCTGGGAAAAGCTCGCCGCGGCCGTCCACGAGTATGGCTGCAAGATTATGCCGCAGCTCTTCCACCCCGCCTACATGGCCTTTAACATTCCGGGCACGCCGCGCCTGATCGCTCCGTCCTTTGTGGGCCCGTCCTATGCCCGCGAGGCGCCGCGCCCCATCACGGTCGATGAGATTCACGAGCTCACGCATCAGTTTGGCGACGCTGCCGTGCGTATGCAGAAGGCCGGTGTCGATGGCGTCGAGGTCCATGCGGCGCACGCCCACGGCATGCTCGGCGGCTTTTTGACCCCGCTCTACAACAAGCGTACCGACGAGTACGGCGGCTCGCTCGACGCTCGCATGCGCTTCCTGCTCGAGGTCATCGCCGAGATTCGCGAGCGCTGCGGCAAGGACTTTATCATCGACGTCCGCATCTCGGGCGATGAGTACACCGATGGCGGCCTGACCCTCAACGACATGATCTACGTCTCGCGTCACCTGGAGAAGGCCGGTATCGACATGATTCACGTGTCGGGCGGCACCACCATCAAGCGCGGCTCCGCAATTCCCGCCGCCGGCACGCAGCAGGCCTCGCACGCCGCCTGCTCGCGTGAGATTAAGAAGCACGTGAACATTCCCGTTGCCACGGTCGGCCGCATCAACGAGGCCTGGATCGCCGAGGAGCTGATCGAGGACGGCGCTGCCGACATCTGCATGATGGGCCGCGCCAATCTGTGCGATGCCGAGTTCTGCAATAAGGCCGCTGCCGGCAACGCCGACGAGATCCGTCCCTGCATCGGTTGCCTGCGCTGCCTGAACGGCATCATGTTTGGCAAGCGCATCTCCTGCACCGTCAACCCGGACGTGGAGCGCGACGAGGCCGGCTACGAGCCTGCCGCCAAGGCCAAGAACGTGCTCGTTGTGGGCGCTGGTCCTGCGGGCATGGAGGCAGCCTACATTGCCGCCAAGCGCGGTCACAACGTGGTGCTCGTGGACAAGCAGGACGAACCGGGCGGCGAGATGCGCATCGCGGCCGTTCCGCCGGCAAAGCAGGAACTCACCCGCGTGATCAAGTATCAGTATCGTCGCCTGGCCGAGGCCGGCGTGAAGTGCGTATTTGGCACCGAGCTTACTGCCGAGGACATTCAGCGTGACTACGCCGGCTACGAGGTCGTCCTAGCTTATGGCGCCGAGCCCATCGCTCCGGCCTTCATGCAGGGCTTTAAGCAGGTTATGACGGCCGATGACCTGCTGGGTGGCAAGGCTTTCCCGGGCAAGAAGATCGTCATTGTGGGCGGCGGCACCGTTGGCTGCGAGACGGCCGATTACCTGGCCCCGTTGGTCAACGACCTGTCGCCGGCCAATCGCGATGTCACCGTCATCGAGATGACCAAGACGCTTGCTGCCAACGAGGGCGGTGCCGGCCGCGCGGTGCTCATCACGCGCATGCTCTCCAAGGGCGTCCACGTGCTGACCGAGGCCAAGGTGACCGAGATCACCGAGGACACCATCAGCTACGAAAAGGACGGCGAGGTCCGCACCATCACCGGTGCCGATACGCTGGTGCTTGCCATGGGCTATCGTCCCAATACCAAGTTGGCCGACGACCTTGCCGCTGCCGGTGTTGCCACCCACGTGTTGGGTGACGCCAACAAGTGCGGCAACATCCGCGACGCCATCGGCGATGGCTATAAGGTTGCCTGCGAGCTCTAGTCAACCCCTTTGCACCAATCGATTGCAAAAAGCGGCGGCTGCCCTGTGTGTTGGGCAGCCGCCGCCTGCGTTCGACGGGAAGGCGCAGATAGTCCGATTAGGGCCCAGGAGCTCCTTGACCTTGGCGATGATGGCCTCGTCGGTGGCGTTGGCAAAGAAGTGCTCCTGGAACGGTTTTCATCTTGCAGGGCAGTTGTCGTTTCTACAGTTCAACTTCCAGTTCGGCTTTGTGTTCGCAGAGGTAGTCGCGCATGTAGGGGATGGCAAATGAGACCTTGCCGTACGAAGGAGCCTCGATAATCGATTCTCTTAACAGGCGGCTGCGGACGGAGCTCACCTGTTGAGGCGTTTTGTTTAGGGCATCGGCAACCATGCTGGTCGAGCTCGTCTGCCCCAAAGACGCCATGCTCAGCAGATAAGCGATGCACGTGGGCGGAATGCGCTGCAGCGCGGGCTCAATCACCATGGCGCAGAAGCGTTCGCGTGCCGTTGCAATGCCACGCTCGGCTTCTTCTCCAATAATCGCTGTATGCGCGCGTCTCGCCAACTGCCATGCGTAGTATCCAACGAGTTGGATCATGAAAGGATAGCCTTGCGTTGCCTCGGCAAGTTGGCCGGCAATACCTGGCTGCAACTCCATGCCAGACGCTTCAATGGTTTCCTCGAGGGAGTACGACACTTCGGTTACTGCCACAGCCTTCAGGTCAAAGGGGAGGGCGCGGCGCAAAAACGCAAGTGTCTTTCCGTTGATGATGCTTTCAATCATCGAAGGCAGACCCGCAAAAACAAAGGCGATATCAAGGTCTTCGCCGATAACCTGCTGAATCGCAATGGAGAGCGTTCGGACCTCATCGAGCTCTGCGTCTTGAACCTCGTCGAGAGTGATGAGCAGGCCGTTTCCATTCTTGGATATTGTCTGTCTCATGGCGTCGCGTAGCGATGGGCCGATTCGCTCAATATCTATGCTGCCGATGGATATGCCAGCTACGGTGGGCTCAAATCTGGCGTGCTTGGCCTGGAATTTGGGCTGCAGCTGTTCGAGAATGCGCTGGCAAAGTCCCTCGGTTGCGACCTCTTTTATGACCGTCCAGCCACGGCTTTGCGCCAAACGTGAGCACTCGTCAAGGAGGACCGTCTTGCCCGTTCCACGGACGCCGGCTATGCGCATTAGGCGCCCCGGGGCACCAGGCCCGTTGACGAGGCCCTCATTGAATTCTTCGAGCACATCTTCGCGGCCGATAATCGTGGGAGGTGTTTTACCTGCTGTGGGCTTAAAAGGGTTTGTTTGCATGTGAGCCACCTTTGCTCAAGATATAGCAAGATATAGCAAAGTATAGTGAGATATAGCAAAGTAAGCGCTACTCGCGGGTTTTGCGGTGGTGCTATTTTCCAAATGCCGCGCGGATAAAGCACTGGGCGAACAGCTTGTTGGCAACTCACGAGGGCTCGGGGTGCCAATTTGGGATGGAGTAGTGCTGTGCCACGAATAGGGCCTATCTACTACGTTTAAGCCGCAGGGGTCAACCATAGTCGGCTTTTCCGAAAATCGGCAAGTCGTCTACCTGCACTGATAATTGTTCTCGGGGGAAGCGGGCACTGCGGGGCGCGGCGACGG
>UQIQ01000013.1 GCA_900541185.1 uncultured Collinsella sp. | reverse complement strand
TTCCCTGACACGGAAGAGGTCAGAAGTTCAAATCTTCTAACGCCCACCAAATGTTTGCAGCCCAGAGGCTATGTCTCTGGGCTGTTTTGTTTTATGCCGCCAAACATGCCGGCAAATAAGCCACCAAATATTGATCCAAGGTTTGTACGCGATGGTCTTCGCATCCCGTAGAGGTGCCGGCAGATTGCATACGTCCTGGCCGATCGTGACCGCAACATGTTGGTCAAGCACAATCTTTTGGATTCTTTTGGCGTGAGCGGCTTGGTTTTGGTAGGATTTGTCAGCGGCTTGACTAAGGGGGTTTTATAACTGCCATGCAGGTAGCCGTGTTGGTAACGTTTTACCGACTTCCCAAGAACCCCTCATTTTTAATGCGTCTGCAAAATGACTAATTGCTTTGACCTGCTGAAACACTATATGTTGTGTTTGGCCTAAAAAAAGAATACAGGATATAGATGCCTCTTTGTCGTATGATAGATGGCGGACAGAGAACGAGAACCTTATTCGCCCCATTTGGACACGTCTTTGAGCCGCTTGATCGGCCGCGAGGATTGTCCGCATGAGGACTTATGGTTTATCGAGAACACAGATTGCGCGACGGCGCCGCAAGACAGGGGCAAGCCCTGCCGGGTATCGTTTGGCTCTGAAGCGCAATGAGGCTACGATGCGAAAGAGGCAAGAGGATGAAGATCATCAAGCGCAGCGGCACCGAGGTTGTCTTTGACATCGATAAGATCGTCAATGCCATCCGTGCCGCAAACTTGGAGGTCGAGGAGAGCTCTCGTCTTACCGACCGCCAGGTGGTTTACGCGGCGCAAAACGTCGCCGAGGCATGCGAGAACGCGGGCCACACTGTTTCGGTCGAGGAGATTCAGGATTTGGTCGAGGACGAGATCATGCGTCTCGACTGCTACGAGGTTGCCCGCCACTACATCATCTATCGCTATGTTCAGAGCCTGAAGCGCCAGAAGAACACGACCGATGACAAGATCCTGTCGCTGATCGAGTGCAATAACGAAGAGGTCAAGCAGGAGAACTCCAACAAGAACCCGACCGTCAATTCCGTTCAGCGTGACTACATGGCCGGCGAGATCTCCAAGGACCTGACTCAGCGTGTGCTGCTGCCTCAAGAGATCGTGGATGCCCATAATGAGGGCCTGATCCATTTCCACGATTCGGATTACTTTGCCCAGCACATGCACAACTGCGATCTGGTGAACCTGGAGGACATGCTCCAGAACGGTACTGTTATCTCGGGTACGCTGATCGAGAAGCCGCACAGCTTCTCGACCGCCTGCAACATCGCGACGCAGATCATCGCCCAGGTTGCTTCCTCCCAGTACGGTGGCCAGTCGATTTCGCTGACCCATCTTGCCCCGTTCGTCGAGGTGAGCCGTCAAAAGATTCGCGGCGAGGTCGCTCGTGAGCTTGAGGAGCTCGGCGTCTCTGCGTCTGCCGAGAAGGTCCGTGAGGTCGTTGAGGACCGTCTGCGTGACGAGATCCGTCGCGGCGTCCAGACGATTCAATATCAGGTCGTGACCCTTATGACCACCAATGGCCAGGCGCCGTTCGTGACGGTCTTTATGTATCTTAACGAGGCCCGTACGCCTCAGGAGAAGCACGACCTTGCCATGATTGTGGAGGAGACGCTTCGCCAGCGCTACGAGGGCGTTAAGAACGAGGCCGGCGTATGGATCACCCCGGCATTCCCCAAGCTCATCTATGTACTCGAGGACGATAACGTTCACGAGGATTCCCCGTACTTCTACCTGACCCAGCTGGCTGCCAAGTGCACTGCCAAGCGTATGGTGCCCGATTACATCTCCGAGAAGAAGATGCGCGAGCTCAAGCTGTCTAAGGGCGAGACCGCCGGCAACGGCGATTGCTACACCTGCATGGGTTGCCGCAGTTTCCTGACGCCTGACCGTTCGGGCAACGGCTTTAACAATGTCGCCAACGCGCTGAACTACGACCCGGCCAAGCCTAAGTACTACGGTCGCTTTAACCAGGGCGTTGTGACCATCAACCTGCCCGATGTCGCACTGAGCTCGCATCAGGACATGGACAAGTTCTGGAAGATCTTCGACGAGCGCCTTGAGCTGTGCCACCGCGCCCTGCTGTGCCGTCATGAGCGTCTGATGGGTACGCTTTCGGATGCCGCACCGATTCTTTGGCAGTACGGTGCCCTCGCCCGCCTGAAGAAGGGCGAGACGATCGACAAGCTGCTCGTGGGCGGTTACTCCACCATTAGTCTGGGT
Source organism: uncultured Collinsella sp. (assembly GCA_900541185.1). GTDB lineage: Bacteria > Actinomycetota > Coriobacteriia > Coriobacteriales > Coriobacteriaceae > Collinsella. The sequence goes on along the minus strand of UQIQ01000013.1, from coordinate 37,611 downwards.
TATGCCGGCCTGTATGAGTGCGTCAAGTACATGACGGGCCACAGCCACACCGAGAAGGAGGGCACGCCCTTTGCCATGGCCGTCATGCAGCGCATGAACGACAAATGTGCTGAGTGGAAAGCCGCGAGCGACATCGATTTCTCGCTGTACGGCACGCCGCTGGAGTCGACGACGTATAAGTTCGCCAAGTGCCTGCAGCGCCGTTTTGGCATTATCCCGGGCGTGACGGACAAGGGCTACATCACCAACAGCTACCACGTCCACGTGTCCGAGGAGATCGACGCATTCGACAAGCTCAAGTTCGAGGGTATGTTCCAGCAGCTTTCGCCGGGCGGTGCCATCTCCTACGTCGAGGTTCCCAACATGCAGGACAACCTCAAGGCTGTCATTCGCGTGATGCAGTACATCTACGACAACATCATGTACGCCGAGCTCAACACCAAGAGCGATTATTGCCAGGTGTGCGGTTACGACGGCGAGATCAAGATTGTCGAGGATGACGGCAAACTGGTGTGGGAGTGCCCCAACTGCGGCAACCGCGACCAGGAGAAGATGAACGTCGCCCGTCGTACGTGCGGCTACATCGGTACCCAGTTCTGGAACCAGGGTCGAACCGAGGAGATCCGCGACCGCGTGCTGCATCTCTAATAACCATCCCAGGCCGCCCCGTAGCGAGGCCCCGGACCTTTGCTCGCTATTTCGGACAGTCCTGGCTCACGACGGAGGCGCCACTGGCGCCTCCTGTTCGTGCGGAACTCATATCGAGCAAAGGTCCGGGGCCTCGCTACGGGGCGGCCAAGTTGACGTAGCTGAGATGCAGCATGAGGCCTGCTCACTCCTCGAAGTTCTTAGCGGAAATAATTTGAGCTGCAGCTGCGATTTACTTGCGATGGCGGTTGAGCTGCAACAAAGTTTTTATTGGACCTCGAACCCTATACTCGATGTTCGCTTCGTTCATTGAGTTACCCTTTGCATGAGGCCGGGACATATCGTCCCGCCCGCAGTTTCGCAGGCCGAAGGCCGAGAATGTTTGAGGACGGGATGATATGTCCCGACCTCCCAGGAGAGTTACCTATGAACTACGCGAACATTAAGTATTTCGACATTGCTGATGGGGAAGGCGTTCGTACTTCTCTGTTTGTGAGTGGGTGCCGTCGTGGGTGCAAGAATTGCTTTAACTCTGTTGCGTGGGACTTTGCTGCGGGCGAGTCCTTTGATCGCACCGTCGAGGACAAGATTATCGAGAGCCTCGACCATCCCTTTATCGATGGCCTGACGATTCTGGGCGGCGAGCCTATGGAGCCCGAGAATCAGGTGGGGCTTGTTGACTTTATCGAACGCGTGCGTGCGGCCTATCCCGCGGGGTCGGGCAAGACCATTTGGTGCTTTACCGGCGACGTGCTCGAGGAGCTTATGCCGGGTGGCCGTCATCATACCGAGGTGACGAACCGTATCCTGGCCTGCCTCGACATGTTGGTGGACGGCCCGTTTGTTCAGGATCTGTACGATATCTCATTGCGTTTTAGAGGCTCGAGTAACCAGCGTGTGATCGATATGAACGCTACGCGCGACCGTGCTGAGCGCGAGGGTGTTGCGCTTTGTGATGCGGTTGAACTTTGGCGGGACGATCCAGTCTATTCGACCCATACTATGTAGCTTGTGGCCGATGCCAAAGGGCGTGGTACCATAGCGCGAACGTGAAATCGGAAAAGTGAGGCCCAGATGGTCGATCAGGAAAAAGTCGAGGCCGCCATTAAGCTTTTGCTTGAGGGCATAGGCGAGGACCCAACTCGTGAGGGCCTGCTGGAGACCCCGGCGCGCGTTGCCCGTATGTATGGTGAGATCGCCGGCGGTATGGATCAGGGTGCCGAGGAGCACCTGTCCAAAACCTTTGCCGTCGCTTCGAACGATTTGGTTATCGAGCGCGACATTACGTTTTACTCGCTGTGCGAGCATCATCTGCTGCCGTTTTATGGCAAGGCTGCGATCGGCTATATCCCTAACGGTCGCGTGGCGGGTCTGTCTAAGCTCGCTCGCACGGTTGAAGTCTATGCCCGTCGTCTGCAGCTGCAGGAGCAGCTGTGTGCGCAGGTTGCCGACGCCCTCATGGATTATCTCGCCCCCCAGGGAGCGATTGTGCTCATGGAGGCTGAGCATATGTGCATGACCATGCGCGGCGTGCAAAAGCCCGGCACCAAGACCGTGACGCTCGCTCGCCGCGGCGTCTTTGAGACCGATCCGTCGCTCGAGGAGCGGTTCTTTAGGATGCTGGGCCGTTAGCATGAGGGTCGTCAACGACTTTACATCGAAGACCGATGAGGGGACGCCGCGTCGCGGCTTCATGGCTTCGGGCCTGGCCCCCTTTGATGCCATGCCTCGCATTGATTACATTTGTGCCAACGGGCTGTTTCGGCGGCACCTGGGCAACATTGCGCAGTTGGAATCGGGGCGCATCTTCTGCCGCCACGGTATTGACCATCTGCTCGATGTCGCTCGCATTATGTGGATCAAGAATCTCGAGGAACAGCTCGAATTTGACCGCGAGGTCATCTACGCCACGGCACTTCTTCACGATATCGGCAAAGATGAACAGTATGAATCGGGTATATCCCATGATGTTGCAAGCGAACGCGTCGCTGATGCGATTCTCGGCGGCATGCCCGATGATGTGGCGTTTGAGCCGGCCGATGCCGCAGCCATTAAGACGGCCATTCTGGGCCATCGAAAGCTGCGCGTGAACAGCCAACCGCTTGAGCGTCTGCTCTATGCGGCCGATAAAGCGTCGCGCGCCTGCTTTGCATGCCCCGCGCGCAATGCTTGCAACTGGAGCGATGATAAAAAGAACCTGTCGATTCGCGTGTAGTTAGTTTGCGCGGTCGGGGTTCTAAACGAAGGAGACGATCGCGATGAGCAATAAGAAACTGCCCGAGAATGCAACCAAGACTGAAGGTGCCGAGCTCGCCCGCCGTGGAAGGGGCGAAATATCCACCGCAACGGCGGTACCCCACGTGAGCTATGACGATCTGCGCCATGCCGACCGCATCACCGTTGAAGGTCTTGAGGTTTTTGCTAACCACGGCGTATATCCCGAAGAGAACGCGCTGGGCCAGAAGTTCATCGTGTCCCTGGTGCTCTATGCCGACCTGCGTGCAGCGGGGGAGCACGATAAGCTGGACGCCTCGATTGACTACGGCTCGGTATGCCACGATGTCGATGGCTATCTGCGCGAGCATACGTTTAAGCTCATCGAGGCTGCAGCCGAGGGTGTGGCCCAGATGCTGCTGCGTCGTTACCCTCTGCTGCTTGGCGTGCACGTTAAGCTCGATAAGCCTTGGGCGCCCGTCGGTCTTCCCCTGGCAAGCTGCGGTGTCGAGATCGAGCGCGTGCGCTAACCGACTCTAGAGCTCGTTGGCGGGCGGTTTTTTGAGCCGCTGCGACAGGGCCCTGTTGTTGGGGCAGTACGTGTCGAGCAGCGCGTGAAACCGCTGATTGTGGCTTGGCTCGAGCAAGTGGACGAGCTCGTGGGCGACAACCATGTCGAGGCATTCGACGGGGTAGGCGGCAAGTTCTCGTGCGATGCGAACGGCGCCGGATTTGGGCGTGCAGGAGCCCCAACGCGTTTTCATGCTGCGTACGGAAACGCGGGAAACGGCGACACCCATTGCGATTTCGTATGCGTGCACAATATCGCGCAGTGCCGATGTGACCTCGGACGTATAGAGCTGGTCAATATGGGCTTGGATCTCACTGGGCGTTAAGCCGTCGAGGGTCGCGTTCCACTTGGCCTGCGGACGTTCGTCTGGCTCGTCGGTACCCATAAAACTTGCGAAGGTAGCCTGCTTGGGCCGCGGTGCGGGTGGCTCAAAGTTGTGGTCGAGTGCATCCTGTACCGTGATGGGCTTGCCCCAAAGTGCAATGATCGAGTGGGGGCTGAGCGACTCCTGTGCCGTCGTCTGACGTTGCTCGCGCTGGGCAAGTCGGCTGATAATCCAGGCGCTGTTGCGCTTCACAAACGCTTCGATACGCTCGCGGCTGGCGCCGAGCGGCGCGCTGGCGTGGACCTCACCGCTCGATGTGACGCGTAGGTTGAAGTTCTTGACGCGCTTTTTGGTAACGACGACGGGGATGGGCGTCCCATCCGGTCGGGATACGGAAATCGTAAACTGCTGCGTCAAAAGCGGTCCTTCAGATTGGGGACGGGCCGGCATGCCGACCGTTCGGCATGCCGGCCCGCTCAAGGGATGTGAAATTAATAACGTTCAAAGAAGGCAAGCGCGTTGTCGCTGCAGAGCTTTTGCATCACGGTCTTGCCAAAGTGCTTGGAGAGCATGTTCTGGAACTCGGGCATCTTGCTGGCGTCGGAGAGGAAAGCGGGCACCGCGGCGCCGTCCCAGTCGCCGCCGAGCGCGATGACGTCCTCGCCGCCCAGGTCGAGCCAGTGCTCGATATGTGCCGCCAGCTGGTCGAAGGTGACGTCTGCGGCGGTCTTGTCGGTTGCGTCGTTGGAAAGGAACTCGCTGCAGTAGTTGAGGCCGACGATACCGCCCATGTCGCGAATGGTGCGGAACTGGTCGTCGGTGAGGTTGCGCTTGACGTCGCAAACCGCGCGGGAGTTGGAGTGGCTGGCGACGAAGGGGCGCGTGGCGTGGGCGACAACCTCGTCAAAGCACTCATCGTTGAGGTGGGAGACGTCGAGCACCATGCCGGCGTGCTCCATCTGCGTAAGCGCCTCGATGCCGGCGGCGGTGAGGCCGGCGTGGGTGTCGTGGCCGCTCGCGAGCGGTCCCTGCGCGTTCCAGCTGAGTGACGACATGAGCACGCCCAAGCTCTTGAGCACTTCGATCAGCGCGGGGTCCTCGGCAAAGAACGTGGCGTTTTCGATGGTGTGGATGCAAGCGACCTTGCCGTCCTTGAGCGCGGGGCGAATGTCTGCGGCGCTGCGCACGTTGACCATACGGTCGTGGTTGAGCATTGCCTGGCCGCTCATATGCGCCATGATCTGCGCCTGGAAGCGCGCGGCGTGGGCGGTGGGAATCTCGTCGGGGACAAACGTGGCGAAGCACTGTGCCCACGGCGTGTTGCCGATCTTTGCGAGCGAGATGGCGCAGGCGTTACCCTCGATGAGGTCGAAATCTTGCGGATGCGTCTCGTCGCCGGGGAAATAGCCGTCGGTGCCGGCGGTAAAGCGCAGGTCGAGATCGAGCGTGGCCCAGCCGATGCGGTCGGCGGTGTCGCAGTGTAGGTCAAATACGGGATATGCCATGGTTCCTCCGGTTGCAGCGTTTCTTTGCAAACTGTCTTTGAATTGTATGACTAGGGTATAGTTAGCGCCATATGTTCATGGCGGCCCACGTTGTGCGCCGCCCTTATCACGGAGGTTTCCATGTCCAACCAGGGCAAGAAGGTCAAGACTCATTATCGCGGCACGCTCGACGACGGCACGCAGTTCGATAGCTCCTACGATCGCGGCGAGCCGCTGGAGTTCACCTGCGGCGCCGGTCAGATGATCAAGGGCTTCGACGCCGCTGTTGTCGACATGCAGGTGGGCGAGAAGAAGACCGTGCACATCCCGGCTGCCGATGCCTACGGCGAGCACAATCCCGAGATGGTTATTACCTTCCCGGCCGAACAGGTTCCCAACATCGAGCAGATCGAGAAGGGCATGAAGCTTTTCCTGTCCACGCCGAGCGGTATGCCCGTCCCCGCCGTGGTCATCGACGTTACGCCCGAGGCCGTGACGCTCGACGCCAACCACGAGCTGGCCGGCAAGGACCTCAACTTTGATATCGAGCTCGTCGAGGTCGAGGGTTAGAGTATGCCCGAGCGCTTGGTTTCGACGACATGCTTGGGAAATCTCAACGATCCGTCCTATGAACTCCTGCTCCGCCGGAATTTGGGCGGCGTCTTTGAAGTTGACGAGCTACTGCTCGATTGGGACCAGGCTGACACGCGCGCGTTTGTGGGTGTGACGGAGCTGGGGCGCACGGTCGATGTTCGGCTGGATGCTGCCGACGGCGGTCGTCTTGTCGACGGCGACGTGCTCGCCATCGACCGTTCGGGCATGGTGCCCGTGGCGGTTGTCGTGCGCCTGCGCAGTGCCGAGGTTTATTTGGTCGAAGTCGACCGCATGGACCCGATTGCGCTCGCGCATGCGTGCTGGGAGATCGGCAATATGCACGCGCCGCTTTTCCGAGGCGATTCGGACGAGTATACCGTGCGCATGTATACGCCGGTGCAGCCTGTTTTGGGCCGCATGCTCCGGGGCGTCGAGGGCGTTTGGCTCTCGGTGGTTACCCGTGAACTCGATGCGGACCGGCGCTTTGCGTCGAGTGCGGCGGATGCCGTTGTGAGTATGGCTCCCGACTTTACGATCGTAAAAAAGGCGCGCGGTTAACGTGCGTATGAGTAAGACGGACTTTGAGAGGCAGCTATTCAAAGTCCGTCTTACTGTTGATGAGGTGCTTTGGGGGGAAAGCATATGGGTCTTGAGGGAATCAAGCTGATTGCATGCGATTTGGACGGCACGTTGCTGCATCCGGGGGAGCGCGAGCCGCGTTCCGAGGCCTTTGAGCTCATCGATGAACTGCATCGTCGCGGTATCGTGTTTATGCCGGCGAGCGGTCGTCAATATGCGAGCTTGCGCTATCTGTTTACCCCGGTGGCCGATGAGCTCGCCTATGTATGCGAGAACGGAGCCCTGGTGATGAGCGAGGGGCGTGCCGTTGTCAAGCGCTCCATGGAGCGTAGCCTTGCTATGGATATCGCGAATGCCGTGGTTGCGTATCCCCATGCCGACGTGACCCTTTCGTGTGAGGGACACCTCTACACCATGAGCGGCAACGATGCGTTCGTCGACCATTTGTGCTATGAGGTCCACTGCGATGTGGCGGTGGTCGACCGCCCCGAGGACATCGACGAGGACGTCATTAAGATTGCCTTCCAGATGCCCGAGGTGGATCAGCCGGCGGCCCTGGAGTATTTCGAGCGCCTCTTTAGCGACCGTGTTGACGTGATGACGTCGGGAACCGAATGGACGGACTTTATCGGTTTCGGTTCGGGCAAGGGCTCCGCGCTTGCCGATTACGGTCGTGCCCTGGGTATTTCGCCCGATGAGATGATGGCGTTTGGCGACAATGAGAACGATCGCGACATGCTCAACGTCGTGGGCCATCCCTATCTGATGGAGAGCTGCAATCCCTCTATGCGTGGCATTAACGACCGCGTCCGCTACGTGCGCACGGTCGAAGAAGAGCTGCGTCGTCTACTTGCTGAGTAGACATTTGGGACATGTCTAGGAATCTACTTTTTGCTGCAAAGTGCGGAAAGGTGGATTTTAAGGCATGTTCCAAACATCTACCGGCAGTCGGGGCAGAGACCCTCGAAGATGGTGTAGTGCGACGTGACGTGCCAGCCGATTTGCTCGGACGCTTTGGCGTCGAGCTGGGCATCGAAGGGGAGCGGTACGTCGATGACGCGGCTGCATGAGGTGCAGATGATATGTGCGTGCGGCTCGGTCGTGCGATCGAAGCGGCTGCCGCCCGGCGTCTTGATGGAGAGGATCTCGCCGGCGTCAGCCAAGAGATTGAGGTTGCGGTAGACCGTACCGCGGCTGATTTTGTCATCCTGCGTGCGCACGACGTTGTAGATTTCGTCGGCGGTGGGATGGTTATAGCTTTGGCGCACGGCGTCAAGAACCAGCTTTCGCTGCTTGGTATTCCTTCTTTGCACCGCCATGCGCCTCGCCTCTTTTCTATCAACGGTCGTAGGTAAATGATACCGTATTTAGCACACAATACTAATAATGAGGACTGAAACCGTCTTCATTGGCAAGTGGGGCTCGGACCTGGGCATCTACAAGGCGAAAACGCGTTCCCATGCGCTCGTAGGAGGCATGAAGCGCCTCGAGATGAGATAGGATGTCTGCCGGAGCTCCCTGTATCTCCATCTCGACTGAGCCGTCTTCCATGTTACGCACCCAGCCGGTGAGTGCGCGTGCCTGTGCGAGGTTGGTGTTGGTAAAGCGAAAACCAACGCCTTGGACTTGCCCCGCCCAGCGCAGGAAATAACGCAGGGGAGTGTCTTGAGTGGCCTCGTCGCTTGCAAGCACGGTAAGCCTGCGGCGCAGCTCGAGCTCGACGTTTGACGGTTTTTGAGGCTCTCGACTGCCGCCGGTGACGCTGGAGAAGAACGTATCGAAGAGGCCCATCGCTATGCCTGCTTGCCTGCGTCGGCCGGGAAGGTTATGCCGGCCTGCTGACGCACGGCATCCATGATGCGTAGTGAGACGAGCGTGACATCGCGGTAGTGGCCAAGCTCGTGGCGTCCCGCCGGGGTCTCCCAAATCTCTTCCTTAACGTTATCGATGCCATCGATGGCGGTGATAAAGTCTGTGAGTTCGTATTCCATAGTGTTGCTCGATTTGGGCAGGTCGAGCACGCGGCCGTTGTCGCCCTGTTCGCGCGGTGCCTCGGTCGCTGAGCCGCGTACGACATCGCCGCGATAGTCGATGCGGACGTTGCGGGGCGTGGACAGATGGTCGATCTGGATAGTGCCACGCTCGCCTTCGATCTGCGAGGGCAGCAGGTCATTCGTAATTTTGGAGTGCGCGAGCTCGACGGAGATGCGGCCTCCGCCATAGCTGGCGAGGATGGAACCGCAGCCGTCGATGGGGCCGTGCGTGAGCTGTCGCGTGGTGGGGTCGAGCAGAGTAGTCATGCTCGTAAGGCCGGAGGGCATGCCGAAAATCTCGACCATGGGCTCGACGGCGTAGACGCCAATGTCCATGAGGGAACCCGATGCCATATTGCAGTCGAAGATATTGGTGGCGCGTCCCGCGAGAATCTCGTTGTAGCGCGAGGAATACTTGCCAAAGCGCAATGAGGCGCGGCGGATGGGGGCGATCTCGCCCAGGGCGTCCTCGATGGCGTGGAAGGCGGGATCGTGGAGGGGACGCATGGCCTCGAGGGCCACGACACCTGCTGCCTCGGCAGCGCGGAAGACTTCCAGCGCCTGCGCTTCGGTGGCGCAGAAGGGTTTCTCGACGATGACATGCTTGCCACCGGCGATGCAGGCAAGGGCCTGCTCGTGGTGAAGTGCGTTAGGGCTGCCGATATAGACGGCGTCGACGTCGACGGCGGACGCAAGCTCGTCAAGTGCGGTGAAGTTACGCTCGCCGCCGTGTTCGGCGGTAAAGGCGGCGCCGCGCTCGGCATCGCGCGAGAGCGTGCCCACAAACGCGGCTTGGTCGTTGGCGTTGACGACTTGGATAAAGTCGTCGGTGATCATGGATGTGCCGATGGTCGCGATGCGCAGCATACGTCCCCCTTGCGTTGTTTGGTCTACAGGATGAGTGTAGCGCGTGGGGATATAAAGCTGCGCGAAAACGCTATTACAGGTCGCTCTCGTTAAAGCCGGTGTCGATATCGAGGTTGCTGCCGTCGGCCGCCGTGGTTGCGAGCTCATCGCAGCGCTCGTTGAGCTCGTGGCCGGCGTGACCCTTAACCCAGATGAACTCCACCTTATGCTTGCTTTTGGCGGCAAGCAGGCGCTCCCACAGGTCGCGGTTCTTGACGGGCTGCTTGTTGGCGGTTTTCCATCCGCGCTTTTTCCAGCCGTCGATCCAGTGCTTGTTGAAGGCGTTGACGACGTACTGCGAATCGGAATGGACTTCGACCTCGCAGGGGCGGTTGAGCACCTCGAGCGCCACGATGACCGCCATGAGTTCCATACGGTTGTTGGTGGTCTTGGCGTAGCCGCGTGAAAGCTCGGAGGTGAAGGTCTTGCCGGCGGGGTTGGTGTATTTGAGTACGGCGCCGTAGCCGCCGCGTCCCGGATTTGATCGGGCCGAGCCGTCGGTGTAGATGATGACCTTCACATGGTTCCTTTCGTTGGGTACGTTTCGTGTGAGTGACCATTGTAGCGCCATGCCCGCCGGGGGCTAGCAATCTACGATTTCTACCCCGTCTTCCGACAGTTAGTTGGCATGGATGATGCAGTTGAGCTCGTCGAGGTATTGCTGCAAGAGGGGAGAGGGCTTGCGCTCGTCGTGCATGATATAGCCTACGTGCATCGTTGGGGCGTCTGCTAACGGGATCGATGCCATACCCCATTGCATTTCATTGGAGAGGACACCGGTCGACAGGGTGTAACCGTTCGACGTGATAAGTAAGTTAGTAAGTGTTCCGCGGTCCGAGATTCGTATGTTGCGGTCGCAAGGGATATAGCTAAAAGGTTCCTCGGCGTAATAGAAGGAGTTCGAGGTGCCTTGCTCAAAGCTGTAGCGCGTATATGGTGTGAGGTCGGCAAGGGACAGCTGCGGGCGGCGGGCAAGCGGGTGGCGCTCGCTAACGAAGACGTGGACCGTCGCGTCGAATAGGGGATGGAAGCTCGCGCGCGCATCGGCAAAAGCCTTCTGCAGAACGCGGACGTTAAAGTCGTCCAGATAGAGGATGCCGATGTCGCTGCGAAACGCGCGGACGTCATCGATGATCTGCGATGTGGTGGTCTCGCGCATGATGAACTCGAACTTGCTGTCGCGGCAGCGCTCGACTACGTTGACAAAGGCCTCGACCGAAAAGGCGTAGTGCTGGGCGGAAATGGCGAGGCGGGCTTGCGGGGTACCGCCGTCCTCGTAGCGGGCCTCAAGCATGTCGGCCTGCTCTACGACCTGGCGTGCATAACCCAAAAGCTCGGTGCCGTCGTTGGTGAGCGTGACGCCGCGGCTGGAGCGCGTGAAGATCTCCAGGTGGAGTTCCTGCTCCAGGCTTTTGACGGCGTTTGAGATGTTGGACTGAGCGGTATAGAGGCGCTGAGCTGCGGCGTTGATTGAGCCGGACTCTGCCACGGCGATCAGAAAACGAAGCTGCTGGAGGGTCATCGGCGCCGTCCTTTTGAGCGTTATCTACAAAACCGATAACAGGTTAGCGCTTTTAAGTGATTGACCGAGCGAAACAATGCTCGTACTATTCAAAACACACAAAGGCGGTAGGTAATTAAACCGACCACGGAACCGGGATGCGAAAGGAGGCCCGCATATGAAATGCTTACCAAGACGAATGCCGGGCTCCTGTTTGCGCCCGTCGGCGTGATCAGGAGACAGCGACTTACTTCTCTCTAATTTATTAACTTTTGTTCGATCAAGGAGATCATCATGAGCCAGTTCATCAACAACCCCGAGCACACCTTTGGTTTCGATACCCTGCAGCTTCACGTTGGCCAGGAGAGCGCCGATCCCGCATCCGACTCCCGCGCCGTGCCTATCTACCAGACCACGAGCTATGTGTTCCGCAACTCCCAGCACGCCGCCGATCGCTTTGGTCTTGCCGACGCCGGTAACATCTACGGCCGTCTGACCAACTCCACCCAGGGCGTCTTCGAGGACCGTATCGCCGCACTCGAGGGTGGTGTGGCAGGTCTTGCCGTCGCCTCCGGTGCTGCTGCCATCACCTATACCCTGCAGGCTCTTGCCCAGGCCGGTGACCACGTGGTGGCTCAGAAGACCATCTACGGTGGCTCCTACAACCTGCTGGAGCATACGCTCTCCCAGTTTGGCGTCGAGACCACCTTCGTCGATGCCCACAACCTGGACGAGGTCGAGGGCGCCATCAAGGACAACACCACGGTCATCTACCTCGAGACGCTCGGCAACCCCAATTCTGACATCCCCAATATCGACGCCATCTCCGAGATCGCCAAGAAGCACGGTTTACCGGTTGTCGTCGACAACACCTTCGGCACCCCGTATCTGTTCCGTCCGCTGGAGCATGGTGCCAACATCGTCGTCCACTCCGCAACCAAGTTTATCGGCGGCCACGGCACCTCGCTGGGCGGTGTGATCGTCGACGGCGGTAACTTCGATTGGAAGGCGAGCGGCAAGTATGAGCAGATCGCCGAGCCCAACCCCTCCTACCATGGCGTCTCGTTTGCCGAGGCTGCCGGTCCCGCCGCCTTCGCAACCTATGTCCGCGCCATCCTGCTGCGTGACGAGGGCGCCTGCATCAGCCCGTTCAACGCCTGGGTCCTGCTCCAGGGCACCGAGACTCTGTCGCTGCGCGTTGACCGTCATGTCGAGAACACCAAGAAGGTCGTTGAGTTCCTGGCTGGTGATAGCCATGTCGCCAAGGTGAACCACCCGAGCCTGTCTGAGCACCCCGATCACGAGCTCTATCAGAAGTACTTCCCCAACGGCGGTGCCTCGATCTTTACCTTTGAGATTAAGGGTGGCCAGGAGGCGGCTTGGAAGTTCATCGACCATCTGCAGGTCTTCTCGCTGCTCGCCAACGTGGCCGACGTCAAGTCGCTCGTCGTGCACCCGGCTACCACTACGCACTCCCAGCTCTCTGCCGAGGAGCTCGCCGAGCAGAACATCACGCCCTCCACGATCCGTCTTTCCATCGGTACCGAGAACGCCGAGGATATCATTTGGGATCTGAAGCAGGCCTTCGCCGCGCTGGACGAGTAAGGCGACTTGTGCAAGGACCCCTTGCGACTCGATAGGTATAACTGCATAAAATGCCTGCTCAAGGCGCCTGTGCGAACAATGGTTGCACAGGCGCCTTTTTTGCATAGAGCGGGTGCAAAAACAGGGTTTTTGGCATGCTTTATGCAATCGAGATGTGGAAAACTCCTGTTAAGAGGATGTGAGTTTTACGCAATTGACGTGCGCCTTTTGAGTAAAACCGCAGGTCGCGATTTGCTCGGGGTACTATGCAGCGCGATCGAATCACACGCAGCTCAAACGCAGCAAAAACGCACTACGGAGGTTTCTAGCTACATGAGGATCGATTCACGAAAACCGAAAGCCGCCGCCCTTTCCGCCGCTCTGACCGTGGCACTTTTGGCGGGCGCCGGTGCAACCGATGCCCACGCGGCAACACTATCCGATACGGTTGGACCTACGCCGTCCGAGGCGACGCTGGTGCAGCCCGTTGACTATCGCGGCGATGGTTATGGTTCCATGCAGGAGTGGAACGCCTCGATGGAGGCCAAGCGCGATTCCCTTGAGATGCGCGCTCAGATCATTATGAATATGTATGGCGACTATGCTACCGATGACGAGCGTGCTGTGCTGCAGGGTTGCATCGACGGTGCGGGTAGCCTGTTGACGATGGGGGAGGTCGACGCCAAGTCGACCGAGCTCGATGAGCTGCGCACTGCGCTTGAGGATGCCAAGCGCGAAGCGCTCGAGGCTGCCGCCGAGGCGGAGGCTGCCGAGGCTTCGTACTACAACGCCGGTTACACTCCGTCCTACGCGTCTGCCGCGTCCTGCACGAACGGATCGGGCCTGACGCGCTCTGCGGGTGTCAATAACTACAACGGGCGCCGCGAGACCTATTACAGCAGCAATGTGCTTTATCACTATCGCACGGGCGAATGGACTCAGGATTCTGAGGGCTTCTGGCGCGATTCCGACGGCTATTACGTTGTTGCCGCGGGCGATATGGCCCAGGGCTCGACCTTTACGGGCTCCAAGGGTGATTGCAAGGTCTATGACTCCGGCTGCGCCGCCGGAACCACCGACTACTACACCGGTTGGTAATCTGCCATCAGAGCAAAATAGGCACATGGTGGGCGGGCGTCTTTACTGAGCTTTTAGGCAACGTAAAGCCGCCCTTTCTTTATGTGCGTTTGAGTTAACAGAGCCCTTACCGTGGCGGTACGCTGGGCGTATGCATGCGGGGCACACTGGTTCATGAGAAATAAGGTCTTTCTCGTGGAGGAAGTGGTCTCATGAACGCTCGAGATATCGCTATCGCCGCCGTCGCATTGGTACTTGGCTGTCTTGGCCCTACAGCTGCGTTTGTCGCAGGCATGCAGGGGACATGCGGGGCTACTCCTATCGTGGTCGGCGCGCTGATCGCGGTCACACTGCTGGGAAGTGCGGGTGTAGTCCTTTGTCGCGACGATGAGGACGAGGTTCCGGAGTCGCAACGCTAGCTGTTGTGAGATTGACCGCCGGTCATAGACGAAGATGAAGGCCGCCGCAGGGGAAAGGTTCCCTTGCGGCGGTTTTGCTGTTAAGGCTGTTGAATGCGGCGCGTTGGCGCTACCAGCTTTTCTCGATATCGCGGATGCGCCGATAGAGCCACTCGTTTTGCGGTGCCTGGATATCGTGTTTGGCTGCGAGGCGGCAGATGGTGCCCGCGAACTCATCAACCTCGGTTTTGCGCCTTGCGATGCGGTCTTGAGCCATCGAGGGCATACCGGCGGGGTCGATTCCCTCGATGAGGTGCACCATTTGCGTCAGGTCTGCCTCGGTCAGCTCAACGCCCTCGGCGTTGGCGACCGCAAGCGTTTCGCGCATGGCGGAAACAAAGCAGCGACGCTGCTCGGAGCCCGGCTCCGTGGCGCTTCCGTAGGTCCCGCCGTAGGCCATGCAGGTCTGGTTGATGCCGTCGTTGAGCATGAGTTTGGCCCACATGCGGTGGGCGATGTCGTCCTCGACGGTATGGGCGATGCCGCAGCGTGTGTAGAGCTCGTCGATGGCGGCGACGGTCGCGGGGTTGGTGCCGGCTGCCGCACCAAAGCGGATTTCGCCAGTGTTGGTAAAGGTGAGCGCGCCGTCGAGGAATACGGCGTCCATGCCCTGGCAGATACCCAGGACGGTGTGCTTCCAGCCAAAGCGCTCGGCAATCTTCTGCTCGCTTGTAATGCCGTTACACAGCGAGGCGATGAGCGTGTTGGGTCCCACGACGCGCTCCATAGTCTTGAGTGCCACATCGAGTCCAGTCGTCTTGACTGTAAGGATGGCCAGATCGGCGGGCGTTACCTCGCTGGCGCGGACGGACTTGAGCACACAGGGCTCGCCGTTGACGGTGAGCGCATCGCCCGCGTGACGCTCAAAACGTGCGTCATCCATAACGTATTCGACGGCGTCGCTGCCGAGCGCCCTGGCGATCATGCTGCCGTAGAGCAGGCCGACGCCGCCCTTGCCGATAAAGGCGACCTTGTTGATCTGCATGCGAATCGTCTCCCCATATAAAAGGCGCCCGCGTAAGGGGCGCCTGATGGATTGTATGCCGCCAGGGTGATTTGTGGGTGCGTGGGGCGGCAGTTATAAAAAGAAATGTTTGCCTGGACGCTACACTGCAGGGCAGACCGCGAAAACGCGTGCGGGATATCCAACGCCATCGCGCACCTTGGGGAAGGTACAGAAGATGACGGCACCCGTGGCGGGAAGCTCGTCCAGATGGTCCATGACCTCGATCTGGTAACGGTCGACCGAGAGGATGTATTGTTCGCCGGGGTAGGGATAGGCGTCCTCACGCGTGGTCCGTTCACCTCCTTTCATCGGGCTTTTTGCTGATGTTAAAGCGGTGTCGTGATGGCTCGATTGCTGCTACGTTACGATACGTTCTCGATTGCGATTCCAATGTGTTTTGATGGCGTGGCCGTTGTGTTTCGCCTCATTAGAGCTTCGAGGGGAGAGGAGGGGCAGTGCAATATCGTGTTGACCCCAAAAGCGGCAACCGTATCTCGGTGCTGGGACTGGGCTGCATGAGGTTTCCCGGTGCGCCGGGACACCCCGATGCGAAGACGGCCGATGCCATCATTTCCCGTGCGGTGGAGCAAGGAATAGCCTATCTGGACACGGCCTATCTCTACCCCGGTAACGAAGCTTGTGTGGGAGCTTCGCTTGAGCGCCTGGGGCTGCGCGACCAGATTTTGCTTGCGACCAAGTTGCCGCACGCTTCGTGCAAATGTGCGGAGGATTTCGATCGGTTCTTCGACGAGCAGCTGCGCCGTTTGCGGACTGACCATATCGACTATTACCTTATGCACAACATCACCTCGCCCGCGCAGTGGGAGCGCGTGGTAGCGTTGGGTATCGAGGACTGGATTGCGCACCAAAAGGCGGCGGGGCGTATTCGCCAGATAGGTTTTTCGTACCACGGCAGTGCGGCGGACTTCCTCACGATGCTTGACGCGTATGACTGGGACTTTTGCCAGATCCAGTACAACTACGCTGGAGAGCGCTACCAAGCGGGAACGGCGGGACTCATGGCAGCCGCCGAGCGCGGGCTCGCGGTGTTTGTGATGGAGCCGCTTTTGGGTGGACGCCTGGCGGGCAAGCTACCTCCGCGGGCCCGCGCCGTGTTCGATGACGTACGCGATCCGTACCTGAAGACGCCGGCTGCTTGGGGCCTTTCGTGGGTGTGGAATCATCCTCAGGTCACGATGCTGCTATCGGGTATGACCGATACCGCGCAGGTGGACGAGAACGCGGCATTGGCGGATCGCGCACTGCCGGATTCGATGACAGCTACTCAGCTCGATACCATCGCACGTGTGCTGGGAGAGTTTGAGAAATCGAATCGCGTGCCCTGTACGGGGTGCGGCTACTGCATGCCGTGCCCCAAGGGTATCAATATTCCCGGCTGCTTTGGCGCCTACAACGCGAGCTACGCGCATAGTTGGTTTACGGGGCTGTCTCAATACTTTACGGCGAGCGCGGTGCGTACAAGCGAGCCCAAGTTGGTGAGCAATTGCATCAAATGCGGCAAATGCGCGCGGCACTGTCCGCAGCACATCGATATTCCCGAGCGTCTCGACGATGTGCGCCGACGTTTCCAGCCTGGCCCCGTAACGGCTGCGCTTAAAGCCTTTTGCAAAACGCGCTCCTGATGCCCCTTTTATAACTTGCGGTGGAATAGTTCCTGTTTGCGGCAGAATAGGGGCAAAACAGGAACTATTCCACCGCAACTGAAGGGGGCTGTCGTGGGCCATCGGGATTCATGTGATGATTTGCGTGAGGTTCGTTGGGGCGTTTTGGGCGCTGGGAACATTTCGCATCGATTTGCATCGTCGCTCAAGGAGGTGGACGGGGCACGGCTTGTGGCTGCCGCCGGTCGCACTCCTTCGCATGTTGAGGAGTTTTGCAGGGCGTTTTCGATTGATGCCGCGCACAGTTATGTCACAGCTGACGATAACGGCGATGCGGCTTATGATGCGTTGATTGCCGACCCCGATGTCGACGTAATCTACTTGGCTCTTCCACATGGCATGCATGCGCATTGGGTCTGTCGGGCACTGCGCGCGGGAAAGGCCGTGCTGTGCGAAAAGCCGGCCGTTTTGAATGAAGAAGAGGCTCTCTCGATTGCCTCCACCTCTCGCGAGCGCGGCGTGCTGTTTATGGAGGCGATGAAGAACCGGTTTTGCCCGATACGCACTCGCGTGAAGGACTTGCTTGCGTCGGGTGAGCTCGGCCGTATCGTCTCGATTGAAAGCGTGCAAAAACTCGATTATGGTGAGCCCCCTTCGAGTTATCTGCTCGACCCGTTGCAGGGTGGCTGTCTATATGACATGGGCTGCTATGCGGTCGGTTGGTTTGAGGATTTGCTCGCGGGCGCGTGCGAGGTTTCGTCCCGTGAAGTTCGCTGGCGTGACGTGTCGGGCGGCCGCGTCGATTGGGCCGACGAGATCCATATGAGTGTCGGCGGTATACCCATTCATATGGTGTGCGACGGCAAAGCAGCATATGAAAGCCGCTTAACGATTGCCTGCGAGCGGGGCTCGTTGGAAATCGAGCGCCTCCATCGCCCCGAGCTCGCCCATGTGAAGTACTCCGACGGTCGAGTACTCGAAATAAATGCCCCGTTTGAGGTCGATGATTTCTACGGCGAAATCCAGCATGCGACCCAGCTCATCCTGGCAGGGAAACTCGAGAGTTCCGTCATGTCCCTTGCTGCCACGCGGCGCTGCGCGCGCATTATCGATGCAATCCGTCTGGCCCTCTAGGACTTGGCGCTGACGCATAGGGGATTATGACGCCGGCGCCCGTAGCCGTAGTGCTTGGCGGCCCGCATCTCTGATGCCCCTTTTATAACTTGCGGTGGAATACGGTCTGTTTGCGCCAAAATAAGGCACCAATAGACCGTATTTCACCGCAACTGATGAGGGGGAGCTGGAGATGCTGACGATTGGGTGTCATCTTTCGACGACGAAGGGCTATCGGGCGATGGGGGAGACGGCGCTATCCATTGGCGCCAATACCTTTGCATTCTTTACGCGTAACCCGCGCGGCGGCAAGGCGAAAGATCTTGACATGGATGACGTGGCGGCCCTGCGCGAGCTTATGGAGCAAAACGACTTTGGCCCGCTCGTGGCTCATGCCCCGTATACCTACAACCCTTGCTCGGCCAAAGAGCGGGCGCGCGAGTTTGCCCTGGAGGCCATGGCAGAGGACCTGCGGCGCATGGAGGCGCTGCCCGGCAACTACTACAACTTCCATCCCGGTGCGCATGTGGGGCAGGGCTCCGACGCCGGCATTCAGATGATCGTCGACACCCTGTGTCAGGTGATGCTTGAGGGCCAGCAGACGACGGTGCTGCTCGAGACCATGGCCGGCAAGGGCACCGAGCTGGGCCGCAGCTTTGAGGAACTGGCGCTCATCATTGAGGGCGTTGCCGACAAACGCCCCGAGCTGTCGGCCAAGTTGGGCGTTTGCCTGGACACCTGCCATGTGAATGACGCCGGCTACGACATCATCCATGATCTGGGCGGCGTACTCGACGAGTTCGACCGCGTGGTGGGTATCGACCGCTTGCATGCCGTACACATCAATGATTCCAAGAACCCCTGCGGCGCCCATAAGGACCGCCACGAGTGCATCGGTAAGGGCTACCTTGGCAGCGAGGAGTTTGGCGGCGGTATGCAGGTTATGCAGAATATTGTATCGAATAGCCGCTTGCGCGCATTGCCATTCATTTTGGAGACACCGAACGAACTTGCAGGTTATGCGGCTGAAATCAAACTGTTAAGGTTGTTGCAGCAGTAATGACTGTCACAAAGTGGAGTGTTCCATTCACGTTATGGGTTTGTTTCAATCAGTTTTCTAATTGCAGATTCTCCCAAGCGGGTGCATAATAGCCATCAGTTTTTGCAGACCTCTGAATCAAACGGGGTCACCGGAAGGAGACTGATTATGAAGCTCAAGAAGCTTGGCGCATTTGCCGCCACGGGCGCCATGGCGCTCGCCCTCGCACTGACGGGCTGTGGCTCGTCCAACGCCACCTCTGGTTCTGATGCCGGTTCCAGCAGCTCTGACGACGCTAAGGTCGAGAAGGTCGACGGCTCCAAGGAGTACGCGCTCGTCAAGGACGGTACGCTGACCGTCGGCACCTCTGCCGAGTACGCTCCGTTTGAGTACAAGGATGACAACGGCGATTATCAGGGCTTTGACCTTGAGCTTATCAAGGCTATCGGCGACAAGCTGGGCCTGGATGTCGAGTACGTCAACAATGACTTTGACACGCTCGTCCCCGGCGTCGCTTCGGGCGCCAAGTACGACGTTTCCATCGCGGCTATCACCGACACGCCCGAGCGTGAGAAGGAAGTCACTTTCTCTGATTCCTACTACATGGACGATCAGGCTATCGTGACCAAGGTCGATAACACCGACATCACGGCCGACAACTACAGCGAGAAGCTCAACAACGCCGACGCTACCATCATCGTCCAGTCTGGCTCGACCGCCGAGGCCTTTGCCCAGGAGAACT
The DNA here is from genome assembly GCA_900541185.1 of uncultured Collinsella sp. Classification (GTDB taxonomy): domain Bacteria; phylum Actinomycetota; class Coriobacteriia; order Coriobacteriales; family Coriobacteriaceae; genus Collinsella. The sequence goes on along the minus strand of UQIQ01000013.1, from coordinate 18,115 downwards.
TCCCCAAGGCCAAGATCGTCCCCTACAAGGACGCCACCGAGTGCTTCAGCGCCCTGCAGTCCGATAAGGGCGACGCCGTAGTCACCAACCGCTCCGTTGCCAGCCAGCTGACCGCCGAGCAGTTCAACACCTGCCAGACCATCAAGCAGATCAGCACCGGCGAGGAGTACGCCATCGCCATCAACCAGGGCAACACCAAGCTCAAGGATGACATCAACCAGGCCATCAAGGACCTGACCGACGACGGTACCGTCGACGCCCTCATGGCTAAGTACAATATCAAGTAAAATAACTACTTGATTGCGCGCGGGCCCTTTCCGTTTTGGCGGAAAGGGCCTTTGCGCTTCTCTTGACGGAGAGCGTTTCCGTCTCGTTTTGCCGGCAACTTCTACGATAGGAGCCACCTTGTCTCGACTGAACAAAGGGGCCGCGGAGCAGCGTTTTCCACTGCCCTCGATGCTCCAAAAGCTGGCCTGCGTCATGGCCGTGGCGCTCGCGCTGGTGTGTGCGGGGGCATATGCGCCCACGACCGCTCAGGCGCTTGAGACCGCAAAGATTACCGCCCGACCCAACACCGGTTCGGGCAGCGCTGTGGTCGGCGGTACCGAGACGCGCATTACCTGGGAGGTCCAGGCCGATGCCGACGAGGAGCTGAGCGGTCTTTCGCTGACGTTTGTCGACGGCACGACGTTTGGTACCGATGACACGCGATTGACGATGCTCTCGGGCGAGGACCTCATGGATCGTACGCCCATGAAACCCACGTGCAAGGCTGATGGCCAGACGCTCAAGATTGACTTTGGCGAGACGGCGCCTGCCGGCGGCTTTTTCCGTGTCGAGGTTTATGGTGTGACGTTTCCCGTCGAGGGCGGCGATGAGGTCTTTAGCGGCACCTATACGCTCGCTGACGGGTCGACCAAGAAGATCTCCAAGATTCCGTCGGTGGAGATCAAGGGCGTGACGGCCTTCGATAACTTCCTGGCCGATCTTAAGGAGCAGCCGTGGGTCGAGGCCTGGAACTCCAATATGTTCCTGCGCCTGTTCTTGAACCCGGTCATTTTGGTCCAGAGCCTGCCGATCGTCTTCAAGGGCTTCCTCATGTCGCTCTCGATCGTGCTTGTGGCGTTTCCGCTGGCAATTCCCTTCGGTTTCGCCCTATCGCTCATGCGCATTTCCAAGTCGCGCATCCTGCGCTGCCTTGCCGGTATCTACGTGAATATCATTCGCGGTACGCCGGCGTTCCTGCAGATCTATATCGCGTTCTTCGGTCTGCCGTTGGCCGGCGTCAAGGTTGATGACTATGTGCTCGGCGTCATCGTCATGGCCATGAATTCGTCTGCCTATCTGTGTGAGATCTTCCGTGCCGGTATTCAATCGATCCCCAAGGGTCAAAACGAGGCTGCTCGCTCTCTGGGCATGAATGCCTTCCAGACGCTGCTCTACGTTATGATTCCGCAGACGTTCCGCAATGTTTTGCCTACGCTGACCAGCGAGTTTATCTTGCTTTACAAGGATACGTCGCTGCTTGCGGCCGTGGGTGTGGTCGAGATCGTCATGAACGCCCGTACCATCGTGGCCACGACGGGCTCCATCACGCCGTATGTGGTTGCCGCCCTGTTCTATCTGGTCATCACCCTGCCGCTCGCTCGCTTGGTGAGCGGTCTTGAGGCGAGGCTTTTGGGCACGGCCGAGACCAAGAAGAAGCGTCCCGCCAAGAGCGCCGGACAGGTTGTCGCGACGCCTGCCGATCACATCGCCGGTCTGTAAGGAGGTCCTATCATGAGCGAAACCAATAACTCGAACGAGGTCGTCGTCAGTATCAAGAACCTCCAGAAGGCCTTTGGCGACAACGTGGTCCTGCGCGATATCGATCTGGATGTTCACAAGGGTGAGGTCGTTGTGGTCTTGGGCCCCTCGGGCTCGGGCAAGTCGACGATGCTTCGCTGCATCAATCGTCTGGAGCATCCCACGAGTGGCTCGATTATCGTTGAGGGCGTGGATGTGTGCGCCAAGGGTGTCGACCTCAACAAGGTGCGTACGCATCTGGGTATGGTGTTCCAGCAGTTCAATTTGTTCCCGCACCTGTCGGTCAAAAAGAACGTCATGCTTGCGCAACAAAAGGTGCTCAAGCGCAGCAAGGAAGAGGCCGAGAAGATCGCCGTCGAGGAGCTGACCAAGGTCGGTCTTGCCGAGCGCATCGATTTTATGCCGAGTCAGCTTTCGGGCGGCCAGCAGCAGCGCGTTGCCATCGCCCGCGCCCTGTCGATGAACCCGCACGTCATGCTCTTTGACGAGGCCACCTCGGCGCTCGACCCTGAGCTCGTGCGCGACGTCCTGGGCGTCATGCGTGACCTGGCGCACGACGGTATGACCATGATCGTCGTGACGCACGAGATGGGCTTTGCCCGCGATGTCGCCGACCGCGTCGTCTTTATGGACGGAGGCGTCATTGTGGAAGAGGGTACGCCGAGCGAGGTCTTCGACCATCCTAAGAGCGAGCGCACCAAGGCGTTCTTGGGCAATATCTCGTAGCCGGTTGATGTAACTGCCGTTACAAAAGAGCGGGGCTGGACTTGAATCCAGCCCCGCTCTTTTGTAGGGATGGGGATGCGCTTTGATGCAGGCTCTCTTGGAGGCCCTGGGTTCGTTACGCGAGCTCGGCTCCGAGGGCCTTGCAAGCGGTCTCGCCCTCGTCGTCGGGCGCGTCGTAGCAGATGGTGGAGTCCACGACGTTGACGCCGGCCTCGTCGGCGTCGGCCTTCCAGTTGTCCATCCACTCGCCCTCGGCCCACGAATAGGAGCCAAAGAGGACGACCCTCTTGTCGCCGAGAGTCTCCTTGACCTCGTCCCACATCGGCTGGAACTCATCGTACTCGAGTTCCTCGGAGCCCATGGCGGGGCAGCCGAAGGCGAGGGCGTCGTAGTCGGCGGCCCTGTCGGTAGAGAAGTCGGCGCAGGGGATGACCTCAGTCTCGGCACCCGCGGACGTGGCGCCTTCGGCGACGAGATTTGCCATGGCCTCGGTATTGCCCGTGCCGCTCCAATAGACGACGGCGATCTTGCTCATGTTGAGTCCTTTCAGTTGTGCGGCAGGTTGCCGCGGCTTCTATGTTCTATCGGGTTGCCTGGGCAAGTTGCGCCAAGCTGCTGCCCTGCTGATAGACAAAGGTGAGGTATTGAGTGCAAGCGCGGTAGGCGTCAAACATCGCAAGCGCTTGCTCGACATTCGTGTAGACCTTCCAAGCTCCAAAGACCTTGTAGTTCTCGCCGCGCTGGACGATAAACTCGCGCACATCGTCGTAGGGATATCCGAGGAAGTAGCCTATTTCGTGCGGAAACTCGCAGGTGCAGTCGTTGCTGCAGCTAGCTTGCTGGGGTAGTGCGCATCGAGTCTGGCTACAGGCGCATTCCGCGACGTTATTGCTCGCGAGCGTGATGCGTGATGCCAAATGCACAAGGCATGTCGAAAGGTCTCTCGTGTCGTAGCCTTCCGAGGCGAGCGCCGTTTGGGCGCGAGGGTCTGCGAAATAGGTGGTGAGGCTTTTGGCTCGGTACATATACACGAGCGCTCCGCAGGGCCGCCAGACCAAAACACTCAGGTGGATACCGAACGGGTCAAGCTCGCGATTGCACTGGGCGATAACGTTGAGCAGGCGTGCCCGGCGCTCTGCGATGGTTTCGGTTGCGACCGAGCCGTCCCCGTGGGCGTAGGTGCCTGGATGGGTAAAGAGCGATGCCGGCTTGATGCCCGCGAGCGTGGGAGAGCAGTTGCGCACGACTGCCGCCTGAAACGTTGGGATGTCTATGGTTCGAGTCACGGCGCTCCTTACGGATCTGACTGTTAGCCTAGGAAAACTTATACACGAAAGTAAGCCTTGGTCAACAAAAAAGTTTGAAGAGGGAAACTAATTGACCGAACGGACATGATTTTGGGTTAAGATGGGGACACCCCATGGGGGTATCTAGATAGTGCTACTTGAAAGGGGAACGCATGAGCGACTTGCTCAACCCTGCGAATCTCATCGTGCTGGCCGTCATTGCCGTCGGCATGTTTTTTGGACTGCGTCGCATTGCCGCTTCGACACACGGGAAGAGTTGCTGCAGCGATGGTGCGAGCGGCAAGAAGGCCAAAAAGGTTGTTGTGGTGGATACCGATGCATCGCACTATCCCTATAGCGATGAGCTGCTCATCGGCGGCATGAGCTGTGACGGCTGCGCTCAGAACGTGGCCAATGCCCTCAATGCGCTGGACGGCGTGTGGGCAACGGTGACGTATGCGGATCACACGGCACGTGTGCGCTCTAAACAGCCGGTTGATCGTGGTGTTCTCGAGACGGCCGTGAAAGACGCGGGCTACTACGTCATGACGCTGTAAGCGCCGCCCTGGATGCGCTTCCTTGGCTAGGCTCGTCCGCGCAGTTCGATGTCTTGGATGTCGTCGAAGTCGATGGCGATGTCTTTGAGCTTGAGGAGCTTGAAGGCGGGGAGCGCCTCGTCGAGGATGCCGGTGCGGGAGCGATAGCCGTACGTATCGTAATAGGTGACACGAACCAAGTCGCCACGTTTGAGACCCTCGAGCTTTTTAGAAAGTACGAGGGCTTTTTCTTCCGTGAGCTCACGTTTTGGCTCGACGGTGATTTCCTGCTTGCGCACGAGTTCGTAGTATCCCGTGAGGGCGGCAAAGGGCATAAACTGTGCGGCGCGGTTGGCGCGCACGGCACCGTTGGCTGTGAGGTTGGGGTCGGCGGCGCGGCGTCTGCCCTCGGGGTCCGCCAGGCGCTCGAAGGCGGTCGGCGGGCGCACGGGCTGTTGTTTGGGTTTAGGCACGGTGTCCTCCAACTTGGTCGTTGCGTTCGCGCGCGGTGGCGCCGGCGGTAAAGCTTAATCCCTTGACGAGCGCGTTCTTGCCGTACTTGCCTTTCACGGCCAGGACGGCGCGCGCCAGGTCGCGCTCGCGCTCATCGGCCTCGACATCGCTAAACAGATCGATAGTGGCAAATTCCTCGGGCACAAGATTGCCAAAGCCCAGGTTGATGCGCTTGACCGGTCGTTTAGGGTCGACGGTTTGCGCCCAGAGATCATCGAAATAGCCCATGATCTTCTTAAACGAATTGGTGCGCTCGGGTAGCTTTCGCGAGGCGTTGGAGTGCGCAAAGAGTGCGGCATAGCCACCGCGCGGTTTGCCGCCATGCTCTCCCACAAAGATGCCATCGATTGCCTGCGCTTCGCGCACCAGGCGACGCCTTTCGTCATCGCGCTGGACGGGCTTGGGAGCACGGGGCGCGAGCCCGGGGCCGGCGGTTGCGGTGGGTTCGATGCTCGACGTGCTCGAGCGCAGGTGCCCACATCCGTCCACATATTGCGCTGTGCCGCTGGCGTCGAGGCGGCGTATGTCGGCACGCTCGCTCGCATAACCCACAAAGAGCGAGATGCTGTCGCAGACCACGTGCTTATCGACTAAGTCCAACACGGCGTTGTCGACCATCTCGCGTAAGACGGTGTAGGCTTGCTCGTAGGCATAGCCCTTCGAGAGCACCTGTCCTGTGGTGGTTGAGGTTGCCTGCGGGCGATAGGCTTGGATATCGGCGATGGTCGTTGGCTCGCGCCCGAAGGCGTGGTCGATGAGATATTCGGCGTTGACGCCGAGCTCGTCGTAAAGCAGGTTTTCGTCGAGTGCCGCGACGCCCATCAGATCGTAGACGCCGTATTTCTCGAGACGGGCCGCCACGCCGGGGCCGATGCCCCAGATGTCGGTGATGGGGCGATGGGGCCAGATCTCCTTGCGAAAGGTCTCGTCGTCGAGTTTGCCGATGCGACTGGGTACGTGCTTGGCGGTGACGTCGAGCGCCACCTTGGCCTGGAATAGGTTGGGGCCGATGCCGACCGTCGCCGTGATGCCGGTGCGCGCGAGGACCTCGTCGCGCAGCGTGCAGGCGAACCCTTCCGCATCGGTGTGATAGAGGTCCAGATAGGGCGTCACGTCGATAAAGCACTCATCGATGGAGTAGACGTGCACGTCCTGGGGGCTGACGTATTCCAGATAGATACCGTAGATTTTCGCCGACACCTCCATGTAATGCTGCATGCGCGGTACGGCCGTGATGTAGTCGATGCCATCGGGAATTTCGAACAGACGGCAGCGATTGTGTATCCCGAGGTCCTTCATGGCCTGTGTGATGGCGAGGCAGATGGTCGTGCGTCCGCGTGATTCGTCGGCAGCGACCAGGTTGGTGGTGAGTGGATCGAGCCCGCGGTCGACGCACTCGACGCTGGCATAAAACGTCTTGAGGTCGATGCAGATATAGGTGTGCTGCTCGTGCGCCATCCGTGTCCCTCCATCAAACACATGTTCTTATCGAATATCTGTTCGATAATACCCGCTCGTCCGGACATCGTCAAAACCTGTTCCTTTTTGCCAGGTATAGTCGTGCAACTGCATCGGGTTTTAACGCAGCTCTAAAGAGTGCGAAACAGCTCGGAAAACCTTGCTTCGTAGCATGAGCCTAACGATCGATACCACCATAAAGCACGGAAGGGTTGTGGGGATAATGGTCAACTATGGGTTTGGTATGCCGACGCGCTTGGTTGCGGATGGGGATGTGGCTCGCTGGTGCGGGCGATTGGTTGCCCACTACGCTGGCACCAAGGCACTGGTCGTGTTGGGCGGTGACAAGCATACGCGCGATGAGCTTGTCTCGGCGGCACTTGGTTCGCTCGCTCGAGCCCTACTCGAGCGTGTGCTTTTCCGCTGCGGCTCGTTTGAGGGCGACGGGGGAGACGAACTGGTCGACGAAGCCGTGGCCCTGGCGACCGACGAAGGCGTGGACTTTGTCCTGGCGATTGGCGATGCCGATGCTGCCGGCTTTGCGCGCGAACTCGCGCGTCGCATGGCGGCGCTCGATGCCGGCGAAGATGGTTTTGTCCCTTATGGATGCATTGTCTCGGAGGGCAAGGTGCCTGCTGTCGTGGGCACCGGCGAGGTTCCCGTTTTTGCCATTATCGCGCCCGAACTGCTGGAGGGCATCGGGTCTCCTCTGCGTGAGTTGCTCGGTAGCGTCTGCGCCGTGGCCTAATATTTGCCATAAAGGGATGGGTTATTTTTGGTTGGTAAAGCGTTTGACCTGCCAAAATAAGCCTGTCTCTTTTTGATCGGTTGCCGTTTGGGGGCCGATTGGCAACGCTCGCTGATTGTAGTCTTGACCTGCGCTAGAATAGTGGCATCTGAATGTCCGGGCGCATGGAGGCGTGCGCCCGTATGCTGAGGAGGACTCTATGGCAACTGTTGCCGCACCTATCGATGCTACGTCGACTGCCGCTTGGAAGGCACTCGAGGCCCATCAGGAGAAGCTCGAGGCCGAAGGTATCGACCTCAAGGCCTGGTTCGCTGCTGACGCCGACCGCGTGAACAAGCTGAGCTTTGACGCCGGTGACCTGCACTTCGATCTGTCGAAGAACCTGGTGACCGATGAGACCGTCAAGCTGCTGTGCGATCTTGCTCGCGAGGTGAAGCTCGAGGAGCGCCGCGACGCCATGTTCTCTGGCGAGCACATCAACACCACCGAGGACCGCGCTGTCCTGCACACCGCGCTGCGCCGCCCGGCAAGCGAGAAGGGCCAGCTCATCGTCGACGGCCAGGACGTCGTCGCCGACGTGCACGAGGTCCTCGATCGCATGTATGCCTTCGCCGAGCGCGTGCGCTCCGGTGAGTGGAAGGGCGTTACCGGCAAGAAGATCGAGCACCTGGTGTCCATCGGCATCGGCGGCTCCGATCTGGGCCCGGTCATGGCCTACGAGGCCCTGCGTCCCTATGCCGACGCCGGTATCGACTGCCGCTACATCTCCAACATCGATCCCAACGATCAGGCCGAGAAGCTCAAGGGCCTGGATCCCGAGACCACGCTCGTGATCATCGTCTCCAAGACCTTCACCACGCTCGAGACCCTCACCAACGCCCGCGAAGTCAAGACCTGGATGCTCGAGCAGCTCAAGGCTCAGGGCGCCATCGACGGCTCCGATGAGCAGAACGCCGAGGCCGTGGCAAAGCACTTCGTCGCCGTCTCCACCGCACTCGAGAAGGTCGAGGCCTTCGGTATCGACCCCGCCAACGCCTTCGGTTTCTGGAGCTGGGTTGGCGGCCGCTATTCCGTTGACTCCGCCGTGGGCCTGTCGCTGATCGTCGTGCTCGGCCCCGAGCGCTTCCAACAGTTCCTCGAGGGCTTCCACGCCATCGACGAGTACTTCTGCAACACGCCGCTCGAGAACAATGCCGTCGCGCTGATGGGCCTGCTCAACGTCTGGTACGTCAACTTCTTCGGTTCCAAGAGCCACGCCGTGCTGCCGTACTGCCAGTACCTGCACCGTTTCCCGGCCTACCTGCAGCAGCTCACCATGGAGTCCAACGGCAAGCACGTCCGCTGGGACGGCAGCGCCGTGACCTCCGATACCGGTGAGATCTTCTGGGGCGAGCCCGGCACCAACGGCCAGCACGCCTTCTACCAGCTGCTGCACCAGGGCACTGTGGTGGTTCCGGCCGACTTTATCGCTTTCGCCAACACTGCCAACCCTGCGACCGACAGCGGTCAGGACGTGCACGAGCTGTTCCTGGGCAACTTCCTGGCCCAGACCAAGGCGCTCGCCTTTGGCAAGACGGCCGACGAGGTGCGCGCCGAGGGCACGCCCGAGCAGATCGTCCCGGCCCGCTGCTTTGAGGGCAACCGCCCGACGACCTCGATCTTCGGCGACACGTTGACCCCGTTCGCGCTCGGCGAGCTCATCGCCCTGTACGAGCACATTACGTTTGTCGAGGGCACGGTCTGGGGCATCGACTCCTACGACCAGTGGGGCGTCGAGCTGGGCAAGCAGCTTGCCAAGCAGATCACCCCGGCCTTCCACGACGACGCCGCCAAGGCCGAGCAGGACGCTTCGACCCAGGCGCTCATCGAGTTCTATCGCGCGCATCGCAAGTAGTCGCTGCTGTTAACGCATCGCGCCTTATAGTCAGGGGCCCGTATCCTATCGGATGCGGGCCCCTTTGCTTTTGCCGTGGTCCCGGGGCGCACGGCCTTTGTGGAACATCGCCGGGGCGTCGCGCGCTGCGAGAACCCTGCGCCTAGATCTCGGTCTCCGCATGGCCTCGCTGCGCCTCGGGCAGCTCCCCGTAGAGCGGATGGTCTTCGAGCCTAAAGCGCTCGACCTGTTCGGGAGTGCGACCGCGTACAAAGAGCCACGAGCGATCGATCGGCGTCGCCATGAGCGTGCTGGGCAGTGCGTCGGCGCGGTCGGAAAACACCCGGGCGCTCTCGGGATCCTGGAACGCCAGCACCAGATGCGTGTCGCAGTTGCCCATGATGGAGCGTGCGCGTGCCTCGCCATAGAGCGCATCGAGCTGGTTGGTCGACTGCAGCAGCAGCGTTGCCCAGATGTTGCGGCTTCGGATAATCGAGAGCACGTTGTCGATCTGGGGGATCTGCAGATTTGCGAAGTCATCGAGCATAAAGCGCACGGGCACGGGCAGGCTGCCGTCGGGCTGCCTATCGGCCTCACGAATGAGGCCCATAAACGCCTGCGAAATAAAGAGGCCGGTCAGGGGATCGAGATTGCGGTCAATATCGCTCACGGTTACAAACAGGGCGCAGGGGGTGTGTCCCATGGAAGCGAAGTCCACCTGATGGCACTCACGATAGAGCTGTGCCGCACCGTCGAATCCCAGACACATGACCTTTTCGGCAAGGATGCCGACGATGCTCGCGTGCATGCGCTCGGCATTTTGCGTAATGGCGTAGCGCCGCCATAGCGAGAGGGCATAGCTTTGGGGGTCGGTCGTGATCAGGTCGTCAAACAATCGACCCGTGGCACCGTCCTGCAGGTGCTCGATTAGCTTGATGACCGAGCTGATCGTCTGCTCGTCGGCGGGTAGCTGTTCGGTGACGTAGGCGATAAGACACGACAGCAGGTTTGCCGCCGCATGATCCCAAAAAGGCTGGTTGTTGTCCTCGATGGGGCAGATGGCCTTTGCCACCGAGAGGATGTCCTGCTGGTTGGGCCTGCCGTCCGCCTTGCGGCGAATGTGCCTCAGGGGGTTGTAGCCGCAGCGCTCGATGCCGGGCGCAAGGGCCGGGACGGTGTTGAGGTCGGCGAAGTTGAGACATTGCACGCGGTAACCGTGGGCTGCCAGCACGGGTCCCACTTCGCGACAGAGCGTGCCTTTGGTGTCGAGCACGATGTAGCTTGCGTTCATTTGCAGTAGGTTGGGCTTGAGGACGTTTCGGGTCTTGCCGGCTCCCGAGGGGCCGATCACAAGTGCATTGTTGTTGAGTCCCGTTTGGCGGGTGTCGCAGGAAAGCGTTCGATCCTTGGCGAGGATGGTGGACAATGCGGACTCAGATGCGGCGAGGCGGCTGGCGAGGTTAGACATGGGCGACCTCCTTGGTGGTCGAGAGGATTTCGTGGGCAAAGCCGAGCTCGACGGCGCGCTCGGCCGAAAGGTAGGTGTCTTTTGCAGTGAGGGACTGGATGCGCTTGGGCGTGAGGCCGCTGCGGTCCGAGAGGATTTGCGTGAGGGTCTTGCGGGTCTGCATGAGACGCCGGCTGGTTTCCTGCAGCGCAAGTGCCGAGCCGCCTGCCCCCTGGGGGATCAGTGGGTCGTGAATCATGAGCTCTGCATGGGGCGCCATACGGCGATCGTCGCCGCCCATAAAGATCACGGCGCCCATGGACGCGGCGAATTCCAGGCAGACGGTGCGGATGGGGCACGATGCGAGGCGCATGGCGTCATAGATCGCAAGACCCGATCGCACGCTTCCGCCGGCGCTGGCGACAAATATGGTGATGGGGCGGCTGGGGTCGGTGGCATCGAGCAGGCGGATCTGCTGGCATAGGTCGTGGGCCATCGGGGTTTCGATGTTTCCCATGACGGAGAGCTCGCGACGGGCGAGCATCTCATCGTAAATGCTGGTGAGCGTGATACCTCGGGCGGATTCACGCATGGTGAGGGGGCTGATGATGGGGGAATGATTGGTGTCCATGAGGACTCCTTTCTGTTGGTTGTGTTGTGGAATAGGATTGTTGCCCGCGGAGGGGCTGGCGGGCTACAGGGTTCGTCCGAGCCTGAGATCGAGCTCGGTTGTGGGGCAGGCTGCCTGTTCGTGCGGCTCGCAAGCGCCAAGGGCTCCAAAGCGATGGAGCGTTGCGGCGGGCGTGGTGTAGGCGAGCCGCAGCTGATGCTCGACAGGGGCACATCCGTCATTTTTGTAATGAGCCGCGTAGTACTGCGCGATGCTGGCGTTCATCTCGCTGCCATTGCGATGGCGCTCAAACTGGCGTCTGCAGGTCTCGATGATCTTTGCTACCGACTTGGGTGCCGTCGCGGGAACAAGGGCGAGATAGCCCTCAAATAGCTCGTTGATGCTCAGGAGGCACAGCAGGTCGATCAGCGTCCTTATGGCTGCTCCCTCGGCGGAAAAGTGCGCGGTCATGCGGTTATATCGGTTGCGGTCGACGATGGCCGCATGGGGTCTTGGAGTTTTCTGCCCCGTGGTCCCGGGCTTTTGCCGCGCCTGTGTATTGAGCTCGACGTTGCAGCGCTTGAGGCCGTCCAACGGAAGGAACAGTGCGGTGCGCAGGGTGTTCCGCTTGCTTTCGAGTTCATGACGCTCGTCGGGTTCCCATTCGAGCTTGAGTTTCGTGTCGAGCGCCGTAAGCATATGAGCTAGGCAGCCTACGGTAAGAACGTACGAATCGTTGTCGCGTTTTGGGGCATAGGGGTCTGCCAGCTTGCGAATGTCGGGGTCGCCCATGATCTTTGTGCAGCGCTTCAGCAGTTGAGGGTGGTCGGCCAAGATCGTCGCGAGCGGTAGCGACGCGTAGTTCTTGATGGTCGCGGCGGCAAAGGCGGCGTCATATTCGTTTGCATATGCTCGCTCAATGCGGGCATCCAGAATGCTTTTCTTATCGCCGTTTTCAGCGTGGTGGTTTGTCATAGCTTCTCCAATCGGTTGATGTTCGTGCTGTTTGTTGATGTGTTGGTTGTCGTGAGTGATGTGCTTGCCGTGGGTGATGTGCTGACGTTGGGGTGCTATGCGGTTTTCAATGAGCCCGTGAGGCAGTTGCTGCAGGGGCGGGATGGAACGGCCCATGCAAGGCGGAAGGCATCGTGCTCAAAATCGAGACAGCAATGCCCTGGGTGCCTCACATGTGGCAGTTACCTCATTAAGTTGTCATTGCGTTTGGGGTTGTACTTTGCCGATCTTCTTTCTCTTACACGCTGAAAACTGAAACTTCATATGCTCGATCTACTTAAAACCGCAACGGCGGTCTTTTATCAACTTATATGTCGGAACGCGTCTTTGCAAGTACTTTTTTGCCTTTGTTTCAAATGGGGTGGTTTTGCAACCGTCATACGCGCGCTGTGCGAACGTGCCCCGGCTCGGATAAGATAGTGCGCGATAAAAACGATGCAAGGAGGCACATATGGCAATTAAAGCCATCGCAATGGATATCGACGGTACGCTCACCAACGACCAGAAAGTGATTAGCCCGTGTACGCGCGAGAAGCTGCTCGCGGCGCAGGAGTCGGGCATTAAGCTCATTTTGGCTTCGGGCCGTCCCGCATGGGGGCTGCACGCCTTGGCGCAGGAGCTCGACCTTCAGAGTCATGATGGTTTGCTGGTGGCCTTTAACGGCGCTCACGTCGTCGATGCCCAGACCGACGAAGTGCTGTTCGATCAGGCTATGCCTGCCGACGAATTGCATCGCCTGATTGATCACCTGCGTAATTTTGACGTGATCCCTATGATTTCGCTCGGTCGCGATCTGCACGTTGAGGACTCGTACCATTGCATGATCACGCTGCCTGACGGCTCGCAGAAGAATATCGTCAAGTATGAGCGCGATGCGTGCGATCTTATGATCCGCGAGGTGGAGAGCCTGCATGAGGTTGCTGATGCTTATCCCGTGGACAAGCTGCTGACGGCGGGCGATCCGGCCTACCTGCAGGCGCATTACGAGGAGATGTATGCGCCCTTTACCCAGACGCTTTCGGGCATGTTTACGGCCGACTGGTACTTTGAGTACACGGCGCCTGGTATCGACAAGGCCCGCGCGCTCGAGGGTGCCCTGCCCAAGCTCGGCATCGATGCCAGCGAGGTCGTATCGTTTGGCGACGGCCAGAACGACAAGTCTATGATTGAGTGGGCGGGTACCGGTGTTGCCATGGGTAACGCCGTCGACGAGGTCAAGGCTGTGGCCCAGATGGTGACCGCCAATAATAACGAAGACGGCATTGCGGTGGCGCTGGATAAGCTGCTGGGTTAGAATCGCCGATAGTGCATGGCTCGGGCGTCCGCTTGCGGGCGCCCTTTTGTTAGGGAGGGTGCCGTGTCCGCATTTCCGTTCGACGCCGTTATCTTTGACATGGACGGCGTTTTGGTCGATACCGAGTTTTACTATCAAAAGGAACTCGAGAGGTATATCGATTACCTGCAGATTTCTGTGACGCGCGACGAGCTTAATGCGATTGTTGGTTCATCGCACCGTGATTTTCAGCAGGTGCTCGTCGATTGGCATGAGCGTGCGGGCTTGGGTAAGCTCAGCGTCGAGGCTGCCGAGGCACGCTATGAGGTGTGGGCGAGTGCGTATCCCTGCGACTATAGAAGGCTGCTCAACCCCGGCGTTGCCGAGACGCTGGCGGGGCTGAAAGAACGTGGGGTTCGCGTTGCGCTGGCATCGTCGTCGCCTCTCAACAATATCGAGGAGGTGCTGGGTACCTGCGGCATTCGCGATTACTTTGAGTTTTTGGTCTCGGGCGAGCAGTTCGAGCGCAGCAAACCCGATCCTGATATCTATCTGCATGCCATAGATCGTTTGGGATTGCCTGCGGACCGCTGTTGCTGTGTGGAGGACTCTCTGTATGGCATTACCGCAGGCAAGCGCGCCGGTCTGACAGTAATCGCCAAGCGCGAGGAGCGCTTTGGCTTTAGCCAGGATGCCGCGGATAAGATTATCGACCAGCTGCCGGACCTGCTGGAACTCGCGTAGATCCTGGGCGGTATTGTTGTCACAACAGTGGTTCCGTTGGCATAAGAGAGGGGCGCGCTATGGCATTTAACGTGAGCGCACTGGGGTTTGGCGACAACGTCGTCGACCGCTACGAGCATATTCGCACAATGTATCCGGGTGGCAATGCGGTGAACTTTGCCGTGTATGCCAAGAAATGCGGAGCCGCGCGCTCCGCGTATATGGGCATCTTTGGTAATGACGCTGCTGCCGAGCACGTGATTGCGAGTCTTGAGGATGAGAACGTTGAACTAGCCAAATGCAAGCAGCTCATCGGTGAGAATGGTGCTGCGCGCGTGACCGTCGTTAACGGCGACCGTGTTTTCCTTGGCTCCAATGAGGGTGGCATCCGTGGTGATGCGCGCTATGTGCTCGATCGCTTTGACCTTGCGTACATGAAGCAGTTCGACGTAGTCCACTCGGGCAACTATTGCTTTACCGAGCGCGAGCTGCCCAAGCTGAAGGCTGCGGGCGTCACGGTCTCTTTTGACTTTTCGGACGACTCCACCGACGAGTACTACGAGCAGATTGCGCCCTACGTCGATTTTGCTTTCTTTAGTGCGGCGGATGCCGCGAGTGAGGACGAGATTCGCGAGCGTCTGGCGTGGGTGAAGGGCCTGGGTCCGCGTTTTGTGTCGGCTACGGCGGGCGCCGAGGGCTGCATTGCTTACGACGGCGAGCGTTATTACCGCCAGCTGGCTAAACCGGTAACGGACATGAAGGACACCATGGGGGCGGGCGACTCGTTCCTCACCTCGTTTTTGATGTGCTATCTCGATTCCGCCAAGCGTGGTGAGGATGGCGCCGAGGCTATCGAGCGCGCGCTCGACTTTGCTGCCGGGTTTGCCTCGACCGTGTGCGGCATGGAAGGTTCTTGGGGCCACGGAGCACCAATCGTCGAATAGCCGAGCTGTCCCGGGGAGCTGTATTGGTGCCTTCCCGTGACTCGGTGGTCAAAAAAAGCCAAATATGAGTACTGTGACTAATTTAGTCACAGCAAAATCGACCCCTTCAGACGTGATTTGAGCGTTTGGAGGGGTTTAAGATTGCGAAAATGCAGGATGAGTGACTGTAAAAGTGTTAGTTAATGGACAATCGTAGATTATTCTGGTGGTCGGAAAGCTCAGAGTAATGTATCCATTTCGCTAGCAGTACTCATATTTGACGTTTTTTGACCACAGGGGTTAGCGAAGGCTAAAAACAGAGTGTGCATTCGCTAAAACCGCCGACTCAATATGCTTTGCGTCGCATTTTTTGAGCGAGGCGACGTGTTCTGAGGCGCTTTCGAGCGATCTGATGAGCGACTGTGCGCTTGTTTCTGTGTTTGGTTCGGCTGGTGCATCGGTCTCGAGCAGTAAACGATCGAGTGGAATCTGTCGTGCGTATTCGCGGCCGCGCTTGGTGGCGAGCATGCGATCGTTGACGGAAAAATAGCAGCCCGCATTACGCGCGCGGGCGAGTTCGTCCGAAGTACCGCTAAACCAGTGGAAGATGATAGCGGGGGAGTCGGGGTTTGGGATGAGTAGTCCATGCGATTCGAGGACGTCCAGTACGGCTCCTGCCGAACGAACGGCGTGAATTGATATCACGCGCCCGGTAAGAGGATGCTGCACGAGCGCGTCGCAGAGCCGGATAAGTGCCTGTATTTGTAGCGGTTCGCTTCCGGCGAAGCGTGCGGAAAAGTCGAGTCCGACTTCGCCGATGTAGCGTTCTTGGGCAGCAACTTCGCAAAGCAGATTGACTTCGGCAGGACCGCAGCGGCCGTCGGCGAGCCACCAGGGGTGGAGCCCAACGCCAGCGATGATGTCTGGTAGGCGACGGGCACGCTCGTTTGCGGCCGAAAAATCGCGTGGATCGATGCCGCAGTCAAATAGACCCAGACCCAATGCCGCCGACTCATTGGCCGTAGCATCGGGGCTGAGCATCAAATCAAGGTGACAATGCGTGTCAAAGAATCGCGGTTCCATCGTAGGGCATCCTGCTAGTCCAGACGTTGGCCATCGGAGCGTACGCGCTCAGTGCCGCGGCCGCTGATCTGGCGGATAACCTCGCCGGCAATCATCTGGCCCATGATGGGCGGCATAAAGCTGGCGGTTCCCAGCTCGGTGCGCTCGTGGATGTTGGAAGGGTCGCGGGGCTGTGTCTTAACCGATTCCTCGCAGCTAAACAGTACATGCAGGCTCTTGATTCCGCGCTTCTTGCATTCTTTGCGCATGATGCGGCTCATGGGGTCACGTACCGTATCGAAAATGTCGGCAAAGCGGAGGCACTCGGGATGGAGCTTGTTGGCCCCGCCCATGGAGCTAACCAAACGAATGTCGTGGTCCTGAGCATATTTGGCAATGGTGAGCTTGGCCGAGATGGTGTCGATGGCGTCGACGACGTAGTCGAGCTTGCCGTCCGTCTGCTCCAAAACGCTCGCGAAGAAATCATCGATGTTGTCGCTCAGCAGGTATTCGGTGCGCTTGATGACGGTAGCGGTAGGGTTGATGTCGTGAATCATAGCCTCCATGACGTCGACTTTGCGCTTGCCGACGGTGCTGTGAAAGGCGATGGCCTGGCGATTGATATTGCTGGGCGCGATGATGTCCTTATCCAGAATGACGAAATGACCGATGCCGCCGCGGGCGAGTGCCTCGCAGCAGTTGGAGCCCACGCCTCCGCAGCCGAGCACTAGCACCGTAGCATCGGCGAGCTTATCGAGTGCCTCGCGGCCCATGATAATCTCGAGCTTGGTGTCGCGTGTCTCGATGGCGGCTGCGGCAGCGGTTTCGGTCATAAATATCCTCCGATGGGGAAGCAGGTCGTGTTTTAGCTATCGCCATTATAGGTAATCGCCCATAGGTTGCGATGGCGTTTGCTTTGATGTGGTTTGAAGCATTGCGATTAGATAGTTAGACAAACATCTAAATATTGAGTATAGTGTGCACGTCATGAGAGATGATGAGAGGAGGTCTTATGCCGGGAGAGGGTTTTAAGGCGCTTGCCGATCCAACGCGACGGCGCATTTTGGAGTTGCTGCGCGAGGGCAATTGCACGGCGGGGGAGCTTGCCGAGCATTTCGATATCAGTAAGCCGTCGCTGAGCCATCACTTGGCGACGCTCAAAAACGCCGGGTTGGTGACCGACGAGCGCCATGGCCAAAACATCGTATACAGCTTAAACACCACCGTCATGCAGGATTTAATTGGCTGGTTTATGGGCTTTACAAACACTGAAGGTGATAAGGATGAATAACGAAAACAAGGGCATTCACCCCACGGGGGTATCGTCGCGCGTGTGGATTGCGCTGGTCGCTCTGTGCGTCGCCAATGTCGTAGCGCACCTCATGGTGATGCCGAGCTTGCCTGCGCAGATTCCCACGCACTGGGGCGCGAACGGCGCCGTCGACGGTTGGGGTCCTAGCTGGATGGCCTCTGCGCTCGGTGTGCTGCCTCTGGCGCTTCTCGCAATGTTCTGCGTGGTGCCGCGCATCGACCCCAAAGGTGAGGCATATCGAACCTCGGGCAAGTTCTACCAGGGCTTCGTAATCGCCTTCACCTTGTTCATGTGCGCCATAAGCTGGCTGGGAGAGCTTACGGTCTGGGGCGTAGTGCCGGCGGTCGGTTCGGTTAACGTGCTGATTTCCGGTGTTGTCGGTTTGCTGTTCATCGGCGTAGGCAACTACTTGCCGCGTGTGAAGCAGAACTATACGCTCGGTATCAAGACACCTTGGGCGCTTGCCGATCCCGAGAACTGGCGCCGTACGCAGCGTTTTGGCGGTGCCTGCTTTATGGTGCTGGGTATTGGCCTGATTGTGATGGGCGTGGCAGGCAGCGTGCTTTCGAGTGAAGTCGTCGCCGCGGTGATTGCGGTTCTGGCGTTTGGTTCGGTTGGAGCCGTCTACGTCTACTCGTATCTGTTGTGGCGCAAATCTCAGCGAGCCGCTCGTTAAGGTTGCGGAAAACTAGCGTACGCAGTTCATAGTATGTTCCGGGGGACTTTTCCCAGGTAGTATTAGGGGGTGTGGGCAACCTGTCTCTTATACACATCTCCGAGCCCACGAGACTCGACGTCATCTCGT
>UQIQ01000012.1 GCA_900541185.1 uncultured Collinsella sp. | reverse complement strand
CCTGCGCAAGACGAAGGCCACATTAAGTGGCCTTCTTTGCGTGCGGAACTCGCGACAAACCAAAACCATCTCGCCAGCCCAGCGACCATGGGGTCCCAAGGTTTTCAAAAAAGCGGTCGGCGCGCAGTGCGCCGACCGCCGATATACGGTGTCTGATATTTTCTACCAGCTAGGGCCTCTTACTCGTCTAGGAGATCTTCTGGCATGTCGTTGCCGTCGCCTAGATCGACAGGGGTTTCTTCGGAAGCAGAGCCGTTTTCTGTGGCTTCGTCTTCGGGCCTCTCTTTGGCGGCCGTCATGCGGGCCACGGCGCAGATGCGGTCGTTGTCGTCGACGGTCATCATCTTGACGCCCTGGGTGGCGCGGCCGGTCTGGCTGATCTCGTCGGTCTTGACGCGAATGACCGTCGCGCCCTCCGTCACGATGAACAGCTCGTGCTGCGGGCCCACCGTCTTCATGGCCGCGAGGTTACCCTTACGTTCGGTCATTTGAATGGTGTAGACGCCCTGGCCGCCGCGATTCTGCTCCGGGTAGTCCGCGACCGGCGTGCGCTTGCCGTAGCCGCGCTCGGTGATGACGAATAGATCGCCGTTGCCGTTAGTGACTTCCATGCCCAGAACGCTCACGCCGTCCTTCAGACCGATACCGCGAACGCCGCTGGTATCGCGGCCGGTGGCGCGCACCTGCTCCTCGGAGAACATGATCGCCTTGCCCGCGGTGGTGGCCAGGATAATCTTGTCGCCCTCGCGCACGCGGCGCACGTTCAGCAGCGCGTCGTCGTCACGCAGGTTGATAGCGATCAGGCCGTCGCGACGGCTGCGGTCATATGCGCTCATCACGGTCTTTTTGACCATGCCGCTCTTGGTGGCAAACATCAGGTACTCGTCGACCGGGAACTCGCGGCAGCTGATGACGCTCGCGATCTTCTCGCCTTCCTCGAAAGGCAGCAGGTTGACGATCGCGGTACCGCGCGCCTGGCGCGTACCCACCGGCAGCTCGTGCACCTTCAGGCGATAGACCTTGCCCTTGCTCGAGAAGAACAGCACGTACTCGTGCGTGGACGCGATGAACATCTCATCGATAACGTCGTCCTCTTTGAGGTTGACGCCCGACACGCCCTTGCCACCGCGCTTCTGGGCACGGTAGGCAGCCACTGGGATACGCTTAACGTAGCCGGTGTGGGTGATGGTCACGACCATATCCTCGTCGGCGATGAGGTCCTCGACATCCAGGTCCTTCTCAACCTGGCTGATTTCGGTACGGCGCTTGTCGCCAAACTTCTTGGAGATCTCGCGCATCTCTTCCTTGATGACGCCCAGAATCTTCTCCTCGTGCGCCAGCAGGTCCTCGTAGTAGGCGATGGCGCGGCGCAGGCCGTCCAACTCTTCTTGGATCTTGTCGCGCTCCAGGCCGGTCAGGCGGCGCAGCTTCATCTCGAGGATGGCCGTGGTCTGCTCGGGCGTAAAGCCAAAGCGCTCGATCAGGCGGCTGCTGGCCTCGGAGTCGGTCTGCGAGGAGCGGATGATGCTAATGACCTCGTCGATATGGTCAAGGGCCATCAGGTAACCCTCGAGGATATGAGCGCGGGCCTGGGCTTTCTTAAGGTCGAAGCGGGTGCGGCGGGTGACGACGTCGACCTGGTGGTCGATGTAGTGCTGCAGCATCTCGCGCAGGCTCAGGCATTTGGGAACGCCGTTGACGAGTGCCAGGTTGTTGGCGCCAAAGGTCGTCTGCAGCGAGGTGTACTTATACAGGTTGTTGAGCACGACCTGCGGAATGACGCCCTTCTTGAGCTCGATGACCAGACGGATGCCCTTCTGGTTGGACTCATCGCGCATATCCGAGATGCCCTCGATGCGTTTGTCGTTGACGAGCTGGGCGATCTTCTCCTGCAGGGTGCCCTTGTTGACCATGTAGGGAATCTCGGTAAAGACCAGGCGGTTGCGGCCGGTCTTGGTGGACTCCACATGTGCCTTAGCACGCACGGTAATGGAGCCGCGGCCGGTCTCGTAGCTCTGCTTAATGCCGGCGCTGCCCATGATGATGGCGCCGGTGGGGAAGTCCGGACCTGGCATGATCTGCATGAGCTCGTCAACGGTGGCGTCGGGGTTGTCGATCAGGTAGCAGGTGGCCTCGATCGCCTCGGTGAGGTTATGCGGGGCGATGTTGGTGGCCATGCCGACGGCGATGCCCTGGCTGCCGTTGACCAGCAGGTTGGGGAAGCGCGCAGGCAGCGCCACGGGCTCGGCAAGCGATTCGTCGTAGTTGGGCTGCCAGTCGACGGTATCCTTCTGCAGGTCGCGCAGCAGTTCCATGGCGGGCTTTGCCAGGCGGCTCTCGGTGTAACGCATGGCCGCCGCGCCGTCGCCGTCGATGTTGCCGAAGTTGCCGTGACCGTCGATGAGCGGCGTGCGCATGGAGAACCACTGCGCCAGGCGGACCATGGCCTCATAGACCGCGAAATCGCCGTGCGGGTGGTACTTACCGATAACTTCGCCGACCGTCCAGGCCGACTTCTTGTGCGGTCGGTTGGGGTAGATGCCGCTCTCGTTCATCGCGTACAGGATGCGGCGGTGCACCGGCTTTAAGCCGTCGCGCACGTCCGGCAGGGCGCGCGCCGTGATAACCGACATCGAATACTCGATGAACGACTGCTTCATCTCGCGACCGAACCCCGAAATCTGGAGCTGGCCGCCGTTGATATCCTCGCCGGCCGAGGCGCCGCGATCGACTTCGCCAAAGCTCTCCTCGAGCTCGGCGTCGTCGTCTTCTTCCTCATCATCATCGGCATCGGGGTTATAGGCGTCCGGATCGCCGTCCTCGCCCTGCTCAGCACGGGCAAGCAGGCGCTTCAGATCGTCGGGCATACCGGCATCGCCGGCCTCGCCCATACCCTCGTTGTTGTTGATATCGTCTGCCACGTTACCTCCTCATGGTTTGCGTGGTCCATTAGTTCCCAACCACGGAGACGGCTTTTCCAGGTGCCGCAGATTCGCCCGAAAGAGGAGGGAAGCGTACTTGGGTACGCGACCGACGATTGAGGGCGAAGGTGCGGTGGCTGGGAAAGCCGCAGGGATTAGGCGTCTAAGAATCGTGCGTCATGTGCATGCTTCTCGATGTACTCGCGGCGATAGCCGACCTCGGAACCCATCAGCTCGCGCACGGCGCGGTCCGCCACCACGGCGTCCTCGATCGACACACGCTGCAGGATGCGGGTCTTGGGGTCCATCGTCGTCGAGGCGAGCTGCTTGGGGTCCATCTCGCCCAGGCCCTTGTAGCGCTGGACGGTATAGCCCTTGCGCTTTTTGGTGATCTTGCCGTCTTTGGCCTTGCCGTCCTCGTCGTTATCGTCGGGGTTCAGGCCCAGACTCTGGATGGTGTCGCGCAGGATCTCGTCTTCGGGCTGGCGGCCGTTGGGATACACGTAGTGAATCTTGTTGCGCACCTTAATGCCAAAGATGGGCGGGCAGGCAACATAGACATAGCCGGCATCGATCAGCGGACGCATGTACTTGTAGAAGAACGTCAGCAGCAGGATGCGGATATGCGCGCCGTCGACGTCTGCATCGGTCATGATGATGATCTTGTGGTAGCGCGCCTTGGTGATATCGAAGTCGCCGCCGTCGCCGGCACTCGTCGTGACGCCGCAACCGATCGCGGTAATCAGCGACTGGATGGTGTCACTCGAGAACGCGCGATGGTCACCAACGCGTTCGACGTTCAAAATCTTGCCGCGCAGGGGCAAAATCGCCTGGATGTCTCGGCGACGGCCGTCCTTGGCCGAACCGCCTGCCGAGTCGCCCTCTACGATGAAGAGCTCGGTCAGCTCGGCATCGCGCACCGAGCAGTCGGCGAGCTTACCGGGCAGGGACGCCGTCTCGAGCAGGCTCTTGCGGCGGGTCGCCTCGCGCGCCTTGCGGGCGGCATTGCGCGCCTTGCAGGCCTGTTGCGCCTTCTTGACGATCTCGCGAGCGGGCTTGGGATGCTCCTCGAGGTAATCGGCAAGGCCGTCGGTCACAATCTTGAGTGTGAGCGCGCGCATATAGGAGCTGCCGAGCTTGGCCTTGGTCTGGCCCTCAAACTGCGGATCGGGCAGCTTGACCGAGATAACGGCCGAAAGGCCCTCGCGCACATCGTCGCCGGTCAGGTTGGCGTCTTTTTCCTTGAGCAGGTTCTGCTTGCGCGCGTAATCGTTAATCACGCGGGTGAGCGCGGTGCGGAAGCCCTCAAGGTGCATGCCACCCTCGGGGGTGTAGATGTCGTTGGCAAACGACATGACGTTCTCGCCGTAACCGCTATTCCACTGCAGAGAAACCTCGACCTCGCCCATCTTGGTCACAGGCGCGTCCGGGTCCGATTTGCCCTCGATGTAGATGGGCTCCTTAAAGGCCTCGGGGACGTCCTTGCCCTCGTTGAGGAACTTGACGAAGTCGATGATGCCGCCCTCGTAGCAAAACTCCTCCACGTGGGGAGTCGCCTCGCGCTCGTCGGTCAGCACGATTTTGAGGTTCTTATTGAGGAACGCCGTCTCCTGCAGACGGTTGTGCAGCGTATCGAAATCGTAGATGCAGGTCTCGAAGATCTCGTCGTCGGGCCAGAAGGTGACGGTGGTGCCCGTCGAATCCGAGGTGCCCACGACCTCCATCTTCTTGACGGTCTTGCCGCGCGAGAACTCCATCTCGTAGGTGTTGCCGTCGCGACGAACCTGAACGACCACGCGCTTGGACAGTGCGTTGACGACGGAGATGCCAACGCCGTGCAGGCCGCCCGAGACCTTATAGGCCGAGTTATCGAACTTACCGCCGGCGTGCAAGATCGTCATGACGACCTCGAGCGTCGGGATCTTTTTAACAGGGTGCTCGTCGACGGGGATGCCGCGCCCGTTGTCGACGACCGTGATGGAGTTGTCGGCGTGGACCGTCACCTGGATCTCGGTGCAGAAACCGGCCATGGCCTCGTCGACGGAGTTGTCAACGATCTCCCACACCAGGTGATGCAGACCGCTGGCGCTCGTCGAGCCGATATACATGCCCGGGCGCTTACGAACGGCCTCGAGACCTTCGAGAATCTTAATCTCGCCGCCATCGTAATCGTTTTCGTTTGCCACATGTCCTCCTTCAGTCAAGAAAATGTGTACAGCCTTACTAGTTTATCGTAAAAAAATACCCTCGGGAACGAGGGTATTTGGCTCTACAAGGCCACCAGATGCGATTTAAGGCTCTTTTTTGCTTTGCACGCCCTTGGCCCACTCGGCACTGGCTCTCATGGCATTCTCGAGGGCCTCGCGCAGTTTTTGGTCTTCGATGGGCGCCACTTGGCGCTCAATCTCGGTGCGCTCGGCCTCACTTAGGTCGGCGTGCGGAGCCGGCGGGCGCTCGGTCGTCGCCGGACGCAAGCGCTCCTTGGCGGCGGGCGGCGTGTGACCGGGCGCGGTGGTTTTGAACACCAGGCCGTCCACATGCGCACCGGCGCGCTCCATGCGCGCGCGGATGATCTCGCGCAACAGCGTCATTTCCTGCGTCCACGAGGGCGAGTCGAGATATACCAGCAGCTCATTGGACTCGGGCAGGTAGCGCAGGCCCGTCACATGGCGCCCCTCGCGCGTGCCCGAGCACACCGCATTCCAGGCGCGATAGACCGCACGAGATTCCTCTGCAGCCTCCATCTGCACGCGGCGCTCAGGCGTCGCGGCCGCCAGGATGCGCTGGCGCTCTGCGTTTAAAAATCCACTGAAGGCGACCGTTTCGCTCTCGCGCTCGTAATTAGCACGTCTCACCCATGCTCACCACCTTGGCTCGATCAAGCAGGTCATCGGTAAAATACCCCAGGTTGGTCGTGGTTATGACCGTCTGGATATCATCGCCGATCAGCCGCAGAAAAGCGCCGCGACGCTCGCCGTCGAGCTCGCTCATCACGTCGTCCAAAAGCAGCAGTGGGGCGGTGCCCAGGACATCGCGAGCCACGGCCACCTCCGCCACCTTCCAGGCCAAAACCAACGTCCGCTGCTGACCTTGGCTGGCAAATGAACGGGCGGATCGACCCGCCACGGCAAACTCAATCTCATCGCGATGCGGTCCCACCAACGTCACGCCGCGGCGAATTTCCTCGTCGGCGTGCTCATCAAGGGCAGCCAGCATGCGCTCGTACGCCCAGTCCTTCAGCTCTTCGCGATCCTCGACCTGGGGCAAATCCCCCAGCGTGGACGTATAGGTCACGTTGGCGGCCTCGCCGGACGCCACTTGCCCGTAGGCAGTGTGCACATGGCCCGCCAGCCGGTCGAGCAGGGCCAACCGGTGCACGAGCAGGGCCGAGCCCGCGCGGGCAATCGAATCGTTCCACGCGCCGAGCATCTCGCGGCAGCACCAGGCCTCCTTGAGCAAGGCGTTACGCTGGGTCACGCAGCGCCCATAGGTGCTCGCAAGATCGGCATAGCGTGCGCTCAGTTGCATGCCAAAGTCATCGAGGGCGGCACGGCGCACACTGGCGCCTCGCTTAACCATGTCCAGATGGTCGGGGCAAAACAGCACGCTCGGCAGGACCCCGCGCACACCGGCGGCAGAGCATCTCTTGCCGTTGCGGCTAAACGAGCGCTTACCGTCCTCCGCGCTCAATCCCATATCAAGCACGCGGCCGTCGCCCTCGAGCCTCAGCTCAACCTTGCACGAGCCCACGCCATCATGGACGAGCTCGGCTGCGGTCGGATGCCTAAACGAGGCGCCGCTCGTCAGCAGCTGCAGCGCCTCTATGAGATTGGTCTTTCCCGCCGCGTTGGGTCCCGCAAGTATCGTCACGCCCTCGTCCAGGGCAAGGCGATAACTATCGAAGCTGCGGTAGTGCGCGACGGAAAGATCGCGGGCGAACATGGTCATAGGGCGGTTGCTAGATGCGGACCGGCATAACCAGGTACAGGTAGTTGATCTTGTCGTAGGACTTGAAGATGCCCGCCTGCGAGTAGCTCTTGAGCTCCAGCGTGATCTCCTTCTCCTTGGACAGGGCATTGAGGCAGCCAAAGATGTAGTGGTAGTTGAAGGCGATGGTGCCCGACTCGCCCTCGGCCTCGACATCGATCGTCTCCTGCGCAAGGTCCTGGTCATTGGAAATGGAGGACAGGCCCATCTGCCCGTTCTCGACATCGATCTCGAACTTGACGGCGGGGTTGGCGCTCGCGATAACGGCCACGCGCTTGAGGGCGGCGTTAAAGGCGGCGACGTCGATCTTGACGCTCGTCACGCACGAATCGGGGATGAGCTGCTTGTAGTTGGGGTACATGCCCTCGATACGGCGCGACACGTAGGTGGTGTTGCCGGCCTCGAAGACGACCTGGGTGTCGGTAGCCCCGATCATGATGGTCGCCTGGCTGGCCATGATGTTCAGCGCGTCGTTAAAGGCGTCGGCCGGAACGTTGAGTTCAAAGGAGCCCTCGAGAGTCGAGGTCTCGACCTGCGTATCGCACACGGCCAAGCGGAAGGAATCGGTCGCCACCAGGCGCACGGTGTTGTTCTCGACCTTCATGTGCACGCCACCCAGAATGGGGCGGGCCTTGTCGGTCGAGGTGACGCGCCACACGCGGCCGACCATTTCGGACAAGATATCGGTCGGCAGCTCCACGGCACTCTCGATGGCATAGGCCGGAAACTCGGGGAAGTCATTGACATCGAGCGTGTTCAGGCGGAAAGAGCTCTTCTCGCAACCAATCAGCACCTGGCGCTCGGACAGCTCAAAGGTGACCGGGGCATCGGGGAGGGTCTTGGTGATATTGGAGAGCATCTTACAGGGGATAACCATCTCACCCTCTTCTTCGACATGCGCCGCGATGCGATGACGGATCGAGATGGTGTAGTTAGAGGTCTGGAATTCCAAGATGCCGTCTTGCGCCTTGACGAGCACGCCCGACAGGATGGGAAGGGTGGACGCCGAAGCGACACCCTTCATAACGACGCCGATGGCTTGTGTAAGCGAGCTCTGGCTGACGGTGAACTTCATCTTTTAATACCTTTCTTTAGATATAAATATCTTAATAATAGTAATAGCACTGACGAAACTGTTGATTACTCCCAAAGACGCAGGTCAGACCCAGAAAGAGAATCGACAGCAACCTGTGTGCAACGGGGGGTGGTTTTCCACGTTCAAAACCTGCGCAAAACTTTTCACCACCGCGGGTTGGGTTTTAGACACCTTATGCCCATGGTTTCGACAAGTTTTCAACAGGTGTCTCTATTTCCCTACGAGCGCAGTGTAATTTTATCGCGCAGCGATTTGAGGTCTTCGGTGACGGTACGGTCTTCCTGGATCATCTTCTGGACCTTTTTGTAGCTCGTGCTGACGGTCGAGTGGTTGCGGTTGCCAAATTCGGCGCCCACCGCCGTGGTCGTCATCTCGCACATCTCGATGGCCAGGTAGATAGCGATATGGCGTGCTTTGGCGATATTGGCGTTGCGACGCGGGCCGATGAGCTCCTCGTGCGTCACGCCGTACTGCTCTTCGATGACGGACTGAACCGTCTGGACGTTGATCTTTTTGGCCGATGTGTCGAAGTACTGGCTGGCGATGGCGTCGATATCGTCAAAGGTGAGCTCCCCGCCCTCGCGCTCGCGGTCGCCCGCCTCGCCGGCGCAGCGCTCGCAAAAGCTCTCGAGTTCGCGGATGTTGGTGCCCGAGACCTCGGCCATGTGTTTAAAGTGCTCGTCGGTCAGGTGTCCGCCGTCGCCCCCATAGGCCGCCAGCAGCGAGTCGTCGCCTGCCTCGGGAGCGGCGACGATGGTGTTCTCGTAATAGCGCTGCAAGATCTTGTATTTCATCTCGTAGCTGGGCTCTGCGACCAGGCAGAGCATGCCGGCGTTGAAGCGGCTGGTCAGACGCTCGTCCATGCTCAGGTCCTTGGGGGCACGGTCTGCCGCGATGACGACCTTCTTGTTGTTGCGGATGAACTCGTCCATGAGCTGGAAAAAGTAGTCCACGCTCGCGCGCTTGCCGATGATGTTTTGGATGTCATCGATGATGAGCACGTCCACGCCGTGGTACGCCTGCATGATGGGGGCGTTGCTCTTCTTTTGGCGGTCGAACTCGGTCATCAGGTCGTCCAGATATGCCTGGGAGTTGGCATACTTGACCTTGATCTCGGGCGACTTCTCGGCGAGCTCGTTTTTGATGGCAAGCAGCAGGTGCGTCTTGCCCAGGCCCGATTTGCCGTAGATGAACAGTGATGTGCATGTGCCGCGCTCGTCCGCGAGGGCGGCAAACTTGAGTGCCGAGCGATAGGCATGGCTGTTTTCGGGGCCGTAGACAAAGTTCTCAAAGGTAAATTTTGAGTTCGCGGCGAGCGGGGCTCCATCCGTATTCTGCTCGGCCGGCACGGTCGGCGCCGGTATGGGTGAAGCGGGGGTCGCAGCTTGCGTGGATTTAGTCGGCGCTCCGCCCTTCATCTGGTTCATCATGCGACGAAAATCATCGGCCGAGAGCGTGTTCTTGATTGCAATGCCCGAATCCGCGCCCGCCGCTGCGTCGTGAGCGATAGGCATGTGCGTGACGGGTGCGTTCGTTGACGTCGCCGCCGCGGTCGGCAACGGTGCCATGGTTTCACGGGAAACATCGCTGTGCTGGTGCTCGATTGTCGGCACGTCGCCTGCGGAGGTCGGTGCCGCCGGGGAAGCGGCGGGAGCCGTGGCGGGCGCCGTCGCGGCAGCGGATTCCGTTGCGGCGCCTTGCGGTGCCACGATGTCGAGCGCGATCGGTGCAAAGGCGATTTCTTCCAGATAGGCCTCAATAGTCGGCTGATGCTTTTTGAGCTGCGCGATGGCAAAGCGCGAGGGGGCCTCGATCGTGAGCGTATCTTCGGTCAGGCTTATGGCCCGCGATTGCCCCAGCATGTTGATGAGGCGTGCATCTTGGCCGTCGCGCTGGCAAAAGGCGATGGCATCCCCCAGGATGATGCTTGCTTCCTCGTCCACTGTCTCTCCCGTTCTTTAGCTCTGAGCTCGCACGCGAGCGGCGCCGAGTTCGGTCAGATGGTATTTCTGGCCATGCTTGATGACCAAGCCGGCCTGCGCCAAGTCATTGAGCGTGCGTGACCAAGTGGGGGCCGAGTTTCCAAACGCCCTCGCCAGATCGGTTGCACCGCACGCTTGATTTTGCGCCAGATAGCCCAGCGCGGCGTTGCCGCGATCGCTTACGAACACGTCCGGTTGTGGCTGCGCATACTGATTTGCTGCATTAGGATACATCATTTGAGCTGCTGGTTGTTGAGAGCTCTGCATCGGCGGCATTTGCTGTTGAAAACTTTGAGGCCACTGTTGGTAAGGCTGCAGAGGCATCTGTTGGGCCCAGGGGTTGTACTGCTGCTGCGGCATCTGCTGGTACGGCTGCTGATATCCCTGCTGGTACTGCTGCGGGAACTGCTGGCCATACCCCAGTGGCGGCATCTGCTGATATGGATATCCCCGTTGGTACGGCTGATAGCCCATTTGCTGGCCACCCGGTGCCCCCGTCGCCTGCTGCATTGCTGCTGCATCCTGATCTGCCAGCGGCATGGCCTCTGGCATGTTTGGCGTCATCGACATAGATGCCGCCTGGGGCTCTTGTGTGGGAAGCATTCCGGGCTGCTGCATCTGCCCCACGGGGGGCTGCATCTGCTGCGTTGCCATGGGCTGCTGCGCAAAAGCTCCCGGCAGGGGATATGTGGGCTGCTCCGTCTCGGGCCGCACGGCAGCACCGCGTCCGCCGGCACGCTCGATTTCCTGCACGCGTTTAGGGTTCAGGCTTACCGTAACCACGGTGCCGTTGCCCATGTTGTCCTCGATGGATACGGCACCGCCGGCGTTTTCCAAATACTCCTGCACCATGGGAAACCCTGCTCCGGTTCCACGGATATAGCGCTTCATCTTGCTGTTTGCGCTGGTAACGCCAAAGTCGAAAGCGCGTTCCTTGTCGTCGATGCCGGGTCCTTGGTCAGCAAAGCGGATGGTGTCTCCGCCGTCCAGAATCGAGATGATGGGCTCTGCAAAGTGTGCGTGGATAAAGTTTTCGACAATCTCGCGGATGACCATGAGCGAGATATGGCCACCTTGTTCTTTCATGCACTGGTAGACGGTGTTGGTCGTCTCTTCCAAATACGTGCGGACATCTTGCGGATCGATGACGATCACACGCGGTGTCGACAGCATGTCGTCATAGACGGCGATGCGCGCGGCGTACATGGCTTTTGGCGCCTGCGTTGTCGTCTGTTCACCTTCGTCACGCTCTTCGCGCACGCCGGTGATGTGCTCGTTGTCGGGTGCCGGGTCTCCGGAATCGACCATGGTGTAAAAGTCGTCAGACATGCCGCTCGCAATCTTCCAAAAGGTTTCGAACAAATAGTAGCTCACTGTGCAATGTTTCTCATCTTTCGACAAACTTTCAAAACCTGTTGAAAACTTTGGAAAACGGACGAAAAGTTCTCAACATTGCCAACATGACCTGTTGAAAACTCGATGAAATATCGTGAAAAGTTGCCATGCACCGCTAAATCGAGCTTGGCTTATGGGGGAACCGTGTGAACTGCGCAACCTTTTACCTTTGATTTCTTGACATTTGAACATTGATTTCCCTACAATCTTCAAGCTCACGTGTCTATATCTGCGTCCGCGTCCCCGCGGACACTCGAAATGCAGCAGGAGGAACTTAAGATGAAGCGTACGTATCAGCCTAATAAGCGTAAGCGTGCCAAGACCCATGGCTTCCGTGCCCGTATGGCCACTAAGGGTGGTCGTGCCGTGCTCGCCCGTCGTCGCGCCAAGGGCCGCAAGCGTCTCACTGTCTAGCAGCGATACACACATCTCGCATGAAGACTATTAAGTCTCGGCAAGATTTCGAGCATGTGTTCAGTCAGGGGCGTCGTTTCAATCACCCTCTGATTCGAATGACCATATGTGAATCGGTTGGCGAAGGCGACTCCGGAAGGGTCGCCTTCGTTGGTGCTAAGCGACTCGGTTGTGCCGTCGTGCGCAACCGATCTAAGCGTGTGATGCGCGAGGCCGCCCGCAGCTGCGGATTTCCCGTTGCGGGTTATGACATCATCTTGTTTGCAACTCCCAAGACGAGGGTTTCCTCGCCGCAGGAGATGGACAAGGCGTTGCGTTCGCTTATGAAGCGCGCCGGCGTTGCCGGGGAGGAGCGATGAGCAATCACGTTTTGCGACGTGTTGCCATCGCTCCTATTCGCATATATCAACAGGTTATTTCGCCCTTATTGCCTGACGCCTGCATTTATTACCCAACGTGCTCGCAATACGCCATCCAGGCGATTGAGAAGCACGGTGTTTTGAGAGGCTGCTGGCTTGCCGTGAGGCGCATCGCTCGCTGCAATCCCCTGCACGTCGGCGGTTATGACCCTGTGCCCTAGCGGGCACTCGCTATCGGAGGAAAACTTACATGTGGGATTGGATCGTTAACATCCTTTTCGAGCTGCTCAAGCTCATCCAGACCTTTGCGGTCGACTGGGGCCTGTCCATCATCATCCTGGTGGTCATCATCCGTCTGCTGCTGACGCCGCTTATGCTCAAGTCGACCAAGTCGACGGCTCGCATGCAGGTGCTGCAGCCCAAGATGCTCGAGATCCAGGAGCGCTATGCCGACGATCCCCAGCGTCAGGCCGAGGAGATGCAGAAGTTCTACAGCGAGAACAAGTTCAACCCCATGGCTGGCTGTCTGCCGCTGCTGATTCAGATGCCTATCCTGTTCGCCCTGTTTACATTGCTGCGCAACCTGCCGCAGTACTTTAACAACGGCACGTTCTCGTTCTTCAACATCCTGCCCGACCTGACCACCACGCCGAGCGCTTCCTTTGCCGATGGCTTTATGGTTGCACTGCCTGCGCTGGTTTGCCTGATCCTGTTTGCCGTCCTGACCCTGATTCCGCAGCTCTATATGTCGCGCAACCAGACCGGCCAGCAGGCTCAGAGCATGCGTATGATGGCCGTTGTCATGACGGTCATGATGCTTTGGATGGGCTGGAGCCTTCCCGTTGGTGTTCTGCTGTACTACGACGTCTCGTCTGCTTGGCAGGTTATCCAGCAGATTTTTGTGACGCAGAAGGTCATCGACAAGGCGAAGGCCGATGAGGAGGAGCGTCTTAAGAACGCTCCGCTGCAGGTTGAGGTCACTCGTCGCGAGAAGAAGCCGCGCCCGCACAAGAAGAAGTAGTGGGATATCAATCTTATTTAGGTACCTAACTTTTGGAGTACGTTATGTCTGAAGAGATCATCGAGGATATGCTTGAGGAGGTTGCCCCGCAGGTCGCGGGCGATTATCCCGAGATTGCACAGCGCTACAAGGCTGGTGAAGAGCTGACCGATGAGGAGCTCGACACCATTGCCGATGTTGCGATTTCCATCCTGCGTTCCATCCTTTCGCACTTCGATGCCGCCAACTCTCCTATCGATGAGTATGAGGGCGACGAGGGTGAGCTGATTTTGGATGTAACGGCTCCCGACCTTGCTGTTCTCATTGGCCGTCATGGTCGCACTCTTGATGCTCTTCAGGTTATGTTCTCTTTGCTGGTGAGCCGCAAGCTTGGCTTTAGGTATCCTGTTGTAGTGGACGTCGAGGGATACAAGAGTCGCCGTCAGGATAAGGTCGCCTCCATGGCTCAGTCTGCTGCCGAGCGTGCCATCCGCACTCATAAGAGTGTTTCGCTTCCGCCCATGAATGCCTACGAGCGCCGACTGGTTCACATTGCACTTCGTGGCAACGATGCAGTCGATACTCATTCTGAGGGTTCTGACCCTGATCGCCATGTGGTGATTGTTGCTCGATAATCTACTCGAGTTTATGCTAAGGGGACGTGGTTTCCACGTCCCCTTTTTTTGTCAAAAGTTCTCGATACGCTGATTTTTGTCAGAAAGGAGCTTTCGTTGTTAGTAATTACTGATCAGCAAGCTGACGAGATGTTGAGTCGTCTAGCTTTCTATTGCAAAGAGTATTCCTTGAGCGTAACTGATGTTGAGCTGAGGAAATGTATTCAGCATTTGGATTTGGTTCTAGAAACAAATAAGACAACCAATCTCACCCGTATTCTTAACGTAGAAGATGCTGCAGTACTTCATATCCTCGACTCACTTGTTTTGCTCCCCTATATCAACAAGGCTCCTGAGGGAGCTTTGCTCGATATGGGAACAGGTGCGGGCTTCCCTGGTATTCCATTAACCATAACCACGCATCGTAAAGCTACTTATATTGACTCTGTTGGCAAGAAGGTTGATGCGGTAAATTCCTTTGTCCATGCTCTTGGATTGAAACATGCCCATACGGTTCATGATCGTCTTGAAGAATATGCTCGGAGCCATAAGAAGCAGTTCTCTGTTGTAACCGCCCGCGCACTGGCCCCTCTACCGATTCTTGTTGAGTATGCGGCTCCGTATCTGAAGGATGGAGGGCTATTTGTTATAACCAAGGGCAATCCTTCGGATGAGGAGCTTGCTTCCGGCATGTCAGCAGCTAAGATTTGCGGCTTCACTTTGCTTCTGAATGGCACAATTGATTTGCCTGAAGGCTTGGGTCACAGGGAGTTCATTGTTCTTAAGAAGAGTCATCCAGCATCCGTTTCATTGCCTCGTGCAAATGGCGTGGCAAAGAAGAATCCGCTTGCCTAGATGTTTCACGTGAAACATAATGGATACTAACAACTTGCAGTGTTTCACGTGAAACATGGCGGTTGATATCGATTCGGAATGTTTCACGTGAAACATCCTCCGTTTGACAGCTTTAATACACACCAGGAGGGACCGTGGGATTTCGCGACGTTAAGCGTTCAAAGAGCGCAAAAGACACGCGTATCATTGCAATCATCAATCAAAAAGGCGGCGTCGGTAAGTCAACGACGGCTGTAAACCTTGCAGCAGCACTGGGTGAGCAGGGTCGTAAGACACTGGTTGTCGATTTTGATCCGCAGGGAAACAGCACCAGTGGATTCGGAATTGAAAAAGAAGACCTTGATCACTGCATCTATGATGCATTGTTGAATGATGTGCCGGCAGAATCACTTGTTCTTGATACAAATTGCAAAAAGGTATTCGTAATTCCAGCTACAATTCAGCTTGCAGGCGCCGAAATTGAGCTCGTAAGCGCAATTGCACGTGAAACCCGCCTCAAAGATTTGCTTGAGCCGATTCAGGACGAGTTCGATTTTATTTTCATTGACTGTCCTCCTTCGCTCGGCCTGCTTACTATCAACGCTTTGACCGCAGCAGACAGCGTTTTGATTCCGATCCAGTGCGAATATTACGCACTCGAGGGCGTTACGAAGCTGCTTGAGTCAATGAAGATGGTCAAATCAAGGCTGAACAAGGGCTTAGACACCTATGGTGTGCTTATGACCATGTATGACTCGCGTACTTCACTATCGAATCAGGTTGTTGAGGAGGTTCAATCGTACTTTGGTGATAAGGCGTTTAAGACGCTAATCCCCCGTACGGTTAAAATCTCCGAAGCTCCGTCTTTTGGAGAACCAGTAATTACCTATGCACCTCAAAATAAGGGTGCAAAAGCATATATGAACCTTGCAAAAGAGGTGATCAAGCGTGCCTAGTGTAAAGAAACGTGGCGGATTGGGACGTGGACTGAATGCTTTGGTTTCAGAGGCCGAGTATGAGACCGGCGGTTCGGCTGCATCGGCTTCAAATGCTCCATCTGAAACAAAACTACCTATTGTGGATATCGTTCCCAACCCTAATCAGCCGCGAATTCACTTTAACGAAACTGAACTTCGCGAGTTGAGCGAGTCAATCCAAGAACATGGCGTTTTGCAGCCGCTTTTGGTTCGCAAGCATGGAAACGGCTATGAGATCATCGCTGGTGAGCGTCGTTACCAGGCGTCAAAGCTTGCTGGCCTTGAAGAATTGCCAGTCATCATTAAAGAGGTAAATGATGAAGAGATGCTGGCTCTTGCTCTTATCGAAAACCTTCAACGTTCAGATCTGAATCCCGTCGAAGAGGCTAAGGGCTATCGACAGCTCATCGATGCCAGCGGTATGACCCAGGAGGCATTGTCGAAGGCAGTAAGCAAGTCACGCTCTGCAATTACAAACTCACTGCGTCTTCTCGATCTCCCCGAAGTAGTTCAGCAGATGATTTTTGAGGGTAAACTTACTGCTGGTCATGCACGTGCGATTCTTGCAGTTCCCTATGAGGATGCTCGAATTCGACTTGCAGAGAAGGTTGTTGCAGAGGGCCTTTCCGTAAGAGCGACAGAAAATCTTGCTCCGTTGTTTTCTGCCGGAGAGACACCTAAGACGCCGAGGCCTGCAACCCCTCAGTCTTTTAAAAAGGCAGCCCGCGTGCTTCGTCAGGTTTTTAATACCAACGTGCGTGTGAAGAGCTCGCGTGGAAAGAATAAGATTGAGATTGAGTTTAAAGACGAGGAAGAGCTCTCTCGTATTCTTGGCGAAATGATTCAGTTTGATCAAGGAGGCCAAGATGAGGAATAGAATTTTAACTGCGATTGCATTGGCGACGACTGTCGCGGCTGGTGCCTTTGCTGGCTATAAGATCGCGACAGACGATGAACTTCGAGGTCGTTTGCTTCGTAGTGCGCAAGATATTATCGATACATCCAAGAAGAAAATGGATGTTATGACAGAAGATGTTGCAATGCGTACTGCTCAGGTAACGAAGAATCCCAAGATTAATCAGGGTTGGGTCAGCAACCAATGGGAAAATGTAGGCTATTAGGTACCTAACAATTACTTAGCATATTGTGATGGGTCCTTGTCTGATTCACGAGACAAGGACCCCTTATTTTGGCCGTAAAAATGGGACCAGTAGCAGCTGATTCAAAATTAAGGTCAATAAATGAAACGACCCCGGTTGCATATCCTGCAACCGGGGTCGTTCGATGTTTCACATGAAACGTTTTGGGTGCGACTCCCCTATGCGTTCTTCTGAACTTTGAAGCGCTGCTTCAGCTGTCCGCAAGCGGCGTCAATATCGTTACCACGGGAGTTACGAATCGTTGTCTCGATGCCACGGGACTCAAGGCGACGCTGAAGATCCTCAACCTTATGAATCGGCGACGGCTTGAGCGGGCTACCCTCGATGTCGTTAAGCTGAATGAGGTTAACGTGGCACAGCGTTCCCTCGCAGAAGTCGCAGAGCGCCTGCATTTCGGGATTCGTATCGTTGACGCCTTCGATCATGGCATACTCATAGGTCGGGCGGCGGCCGGTCTTCTCGGTGTAGAGCTGAAGCGCTTCGTGAAGGCGAAGCAGCGTGTACTTCTTAACACCGGGCATGAGCTTATTGCGCGTCGACTGGATGGCGGAATGCAGGGAAACGGCAAGCGTGAACTGCTCGGGGATGTCGGCAAATTTGCGAATACCGGGAATAACGCCGCTGGTAGAGACGGTGAGGTGACGAGCGCCGATACCGATGCCATCGGGGTCGTTGAGGATTCGCAGCGCCTTGAGAACCTCGTCGTAGTTGGCAAACGGCTCGCCCTGGCCCATGAAGACAACGCTCGTGGCGCGCTCGCCAAAGTCGTTGGATACATGAAGTACCTGGTCGACGATCTCTTGAGCGGTCAGAGAGCGCTTGAGGCCGTTGAGACCGGTAGCGCAAAAGGCACAGCCCATGCCACAGCCTGCCTGGGTGGAAACGCAGACGGAAAGCTTGTTACGACGGGGCATGCCGACGGTCTCGACGGAAACGCCGTCGTGGTACTCGAGCAGATACTTGCGAGAGCCATCTTTGGAAACCTGCTTGGTGAGTTCAGCCGGCGTGTCAAAGGCAAAAGCCTCTTTAAGCTGCTCGCGGAAAGCCTTGGGAAGGTTGGTCATATCGTCAAACGAACAAACGTTCTTCTCAAAGACCCATTCGATGAGCTGCTTCGCGCGGAAGGCGGGCTGGCCAAGCTCGGCCACGAGCTCGCGAATATCGTTTTGGCTCAAGTCGCGAATGTCCTGAGATTTAGTCCTGGGATTCATGGAAGCCTTTCGATTTTGGGGAAACGTAGAGGGTATCGCTACAATATGGTATCAGCTGCAGAAATTATAGAGGAGGAGTCTGCCCATGCCGGGTAAAAGCCTAGAGAACATGCACGTAGCGGTCTTGGCGGGCGGTCATTCCGCTGAGCGCGAGATCTCGCTCAATTCGGGAAAGAACGTCGTGGTTGCCTTGAAGGAGGCCGGCTACACTTCGGTGGAGCTGCTCGACACGGCTGCCGATGATTTTATGGTAACCATGGCGACCGGCGGCTTTGACGTGGCGTTTATCGCCATGCACGGTGCCGGCGGCGAGGATGGCGCCATGCAGGGCGCCATGGAGACCCTGGGTATCCCCTACACGGCCTCGGGCGTGCTTGCCAGCGCCTGCGGTGCCGACAAGGAGGTCTCTAAGCTCCTGTACGCCAAGGCGGGCATTCCCATTGCCCCCGGCCTCGCGCTCGAGGTGGGCGATGAAGTCGATATCGATCATATCGTCGAGGTTTGTGGCGAGCGCTGCTTTGTGAAGCCGGCCGTCAACGGTTCCAGCTATGGCATTTCCCTGGTCCATGAGCCCTCCGAGCTGCCCGCGGCAATCGCCAAGGCGTTTGCGTACGGCGACAAAGTGCTGGTCGAGAAGTGCATCGAGGGTACCGAGATCACCGTCGGTGTGTACGGCGAGGACGACGTGCGCGCTCTGCCGATTGTCGAGATTCGCAAACCCGAGGACTGCGAGTTCTACGATCTGGACGTGAAATATGTCGACCCTACGGACATCCATCGCATTCCGGCGCAGATTTCACCCGAGAATTACGCTCGCGCTCAGGAGCTTGCCTGTGCTGCTCACAAGGCCCTCGGTTGCCTGGGTATCTCGCGCAGCGACTTTATCGTGAGTGAGGACGGCCCCGTTATCCTCGAGACCAATACCATTCCCGGCATGACCGATACGTCGCTGTATCCGGACGAGATCCGCCACACCGACGACATGACGTTCCCGCAGGTCTGTGACAGCCTGATTCGTATGGGCCTTCGTCGAGCGGGCATTGCATGCTAATCGAGGACGCGGTTTCGTCAGGAACGCCGCAGTTTGTCATCGACTCCTATGCCACGCTTGCCGAACGCGCCAAAACGCAGTCCTTCGGCCTTATCGAGGAAGATGTGATTGTCCTCGATACCGAGACCACAGGTCTTTCGGTGCAGGACAATGAGCTGATCGAGATCTCGGCGGCCCGTCTTTCGGGCCGCGAGGTCGTCGACCGCTTCGATACCTTCGTGCATCCCAAGCAGCTGATTCCCGCCGAGATCACCGAGCTCACGAGCATTACAAATGCCGATGTGGCAGATGCCCCGTCGGCCGTTGAGGCCGTAGCCGCTCTCGCCGATTTTGTCGGTGGTTGCCCGGTAATCGCACATAACGCCACGTTCGACCGCTCGTTTATCGAGTCGGTCAAAGGCGGCGTCAACGTGAGCGATATCTGGATCGATTCGCTGGCGCTGTCGCGCATCGCGCTTCCGCGCCTGGCATCGCACAAGTTGTCTTTTATGGCCGATCTGTTTGGCTGTGACTCGGTATCACACCGTGCCAATGCCGACGTCGACGCCCTGTGTGGCGTATGGCGCGTGTTGCTCGTGGCGCTCACCGACTTGCCTCAGGGCCTCATGGCGCGCCTAGCCGACATGCATCCGGATGTGCCTTGGTCCTATCGTCCTATCTTCTCATTCTTGGCAGGGCAGAACCCTGGTTCTATCTTCTCTCTCAGCGCCGCTCGTGCTGACGTTCTCAAGGCCGATCGCGCCGACGATCGGGTGGACGCCGACGAACTGCCGGTCCTCAAGATGCCGAGTCGTGAGGAGATTGAGGCAGACTATGCGCCAGGTGGCCTGGTCAATCGCATGTATCCCACCTACGAGCCGCGTGATGAGCAGATCGCGATGGCGCTCGAGGTCCGCGATGCGCTGGTCACGGGCACTCATCGTGTAATTGAGGCGGGCACGGGCGTCGGCAAATCGATGGCCTATCTGGTGCCTTTTGCCGAGGCAGCGCGCCGTAACAACATCACGGTTGGTATTGCGACCAAATCGAACAATCTTGCCGACCAGCTCATGTACCATGAGCTGCCAAAACTTGCCGAGCAACTGGACGGTGGTCTGTCATTTTGCGCTCTCAAGGGGTATGACCACTATCCATGCCTGCGCAAGCTTGAGCGCATGAGCCGCGGCCAGGTCGAGATTACCACCAAGCGCGATCCGGCGGACACGCTCACGGCGGTCGCGGTCATTATGGCGTACGTCTGCCAATCAGCCGATGGCGACCTCGACTCGCTCGGCATTCGGTGGCGCAGCGTCAACCGCCCCGACTTTACGACGGCCTCGCGCGAGTGTGCTCGTCGCCTCTGCCCGTTTTTCCCTGATAAATGTTTGGTCCACGGCGCTCGCCGTCGTGCAGCGCATGCCGACGTGGTGGTCACCAACCATTCCCTGCTGTTCCGCAATGTCGCGGCCGAGGGCAGGATTTTACCTCCGATTCGTCATTGGGTAATCGACGAGGCCCATTCCATCGAGCGCGAGGCGCGCCGTCAGTGGGCGCGCGTGGTGTCGGCGGACGAATCACGCGTTCTGTTTGAGCGCCTGGGTGGCTCGAGCACCGGTGCGCTAAGCCAGGTCTCCCGTGATTTGGCAACCTCCGAGGGCTCTACGCTCTATCTGGGCCTTACTGCCAAGGCGACGTCGACGGTTGCGCGCGCGAGCATGGCAATCGCCGACGTGTTCGATGGCGTTCGCGAGCTCGGCCGCCGTGCCCGTGGGGGTTATGACAATGCCAGTCTATGGATTGGCCCCGAGCTGCGCGAATCTGACGACTGGCATGATTTCTTACAGTCGGCCTACGCTGCCATCGACGTATTGGAACAGGCTGACAAGAGCGTCGACGCGCTGGTGCAAGCCGTCGCCGCCGACAAGCCCGAGGTTGTTGTCGACCTGGGTGATATCTCGCGCCGCCTGCACGAGCTGGCCGAGAACCTCAAACTCATCATTGATGGCACCGATGAACACTACGTGTATTCGCTGCAGGTCAATCGCAGGCTGCGTGCCGGCGGAGAGTCAATGACCGCAGAGCGCATCGACATTGGCGAGGCCTTGGCAACCGAGTGGCTGCCCGAGGTTCACACGGCTATCTTTGCCTCGGCGACCATGACGGTGTCCAAAAGCTTCGAACACTTTAACCACGCGGTCGGCCTCGATCGCATCGGCGCTTCAACATCCTCATCGCTGCACTTGGACTCGAGCTACGACTTCGATTCGAACATGGCTGTAGTCGTTGCGGGCGATATCCCCGATCCGCGCGATCGCGAGAGCTATCTTACGGCGCTCGAGCGCGTGCTGGTCGACGCCCATCTTGCCATGGGCGGATCGGTGCTCACACTGTTCACCAATCGGCGCGACATGGAAGACCTGTACGCCCGCGTTGAGCCCAAGATGGCCCGTGCGGGTCTGGAGCTCAACTGCCAGCAGCGCAACTCATCTCCTCGTCGCCTGCGCGATCGGTTTATCAACGAGCCGACTTCATCGCTTTTTGCGCTTAAGGCCTTCTGGGAGGGGTTCGACGCCAGCGGCGAGACGCTGCGCTGCGTCATCATTCCCAAGCTGCCGTTCTCGAGTCCCACGGACCCGCTCTCGTGCGAGCGCAACCTGCGCGAAGACCGCGCTTGGGCGCGCTATTCGCTGCCCGAGGCGGTGCTCGAGGTCAAGCAGGCGGCCGGCCGCCTTATCCGCTCGTCGACCGATTGCGGCGTGCTGATTCTGGCCGACCCGCGCCTGGTGACGAAGGGCTACGGAAAGAAGTTCTTAACGTCGCTGCCCACGAGCTCCTACCAGCGCATCGAATCGGCGCAGATCGGGCACTATCTGCAACTGTGGCGCGCACGCCACGAGCGGCGGCGCTAAAGCGGACAGACGAGGGTTTTTGCCATATCGCACAGGCGCTTTGACAGGGCGGGGTCATCCAAGATGCGGATGGCTCCGCCCGCTGCGATTACCTGGCTCAGTAGCCAACGCTCGGAGCCGTAATGCACAGTTACCGTTGCCATGTCTGCCCCGCCGCGCTCGATTAGGGTGATGCCGGCCCACTCCAGATGCTCCGCCATATCGAATGGCATCAAGAGCTTTGCGCTGCGCTGCGTCCGGGCAAGGGAATCGTGGAGGGATGCGACGTCCGGTGTGTGAGGCACGACGGAGTCTTCCGTCAAGGCGAGTCCCTCGATTTTATCCATGCGATAGGTGCGCTGCTCATCGACTGTGATGTCCCAGGCAATCAGGTATGTTTGGTCGCCGTTTGCCGTAATGCGCAAGGGGTCGACCAGACGCTCGCGTGGCCGTGCATCGTCCATCGAGCGATATGAGATGCGGCAGCGAACGCCGTCCTGAATGGCACAGCTCAGCTGCTGCCAGTGCGACCCGTGGTTGACGGTGTCAAAGACGCGCTGGTTATAGCCGAGCTCTTCGGGTAGAAGGGCATGTCGAATCCGAGCTGCCGTCTGCGGCTCGATCCCCAACGATTCAAGTTCGTGGTTGAGCACAGCGCCCTCGGCTGCACTCAAGCGCAACGGTAGCACACGCCCGGCGTCACCAGTGAGGACCACACGCTCGCCGTGGCATTCGCAGATGATGCGCGCACCAGATTCTCGGTCCGCGAGCGTCGAGACGATCTCGAGAATCTCGTCGAGCGATACTCCCGTGATGTCAAAGCGGCCGCAAATCTCGGTTCGTGTCATGCCGCTCTCGCCGGCGGCGTAGAGGGCCTCCATGATGTCGATGGCGCGCGAGAGTCTCTGCTCGCTGGTGAGTTTACGCACGGGCATACTCGTGCACCGTCCTTTCAATGAGGTGGTTCCACGCCTGCTTGAGCGATTTGGGGGCCATGGGCCTCATGCCGTCCATGGCGTGGGCCATGCAAAATGAGGCGGCGGCTTCAAGGTCGCGCACGTCAACGGTCCAGATCCATCCCGCATCGGTGTGTGTGAGCTCACCTCGCCCGCGCGTGAGGCCGTTGATCATATCGATCTGCGTCTGAGGGGCGAACGAGAACGTGGCTGCAACGGGCGGTCGGTCGGCGAAATCGAATTCAAAGAACAGATAGTCGTTGAGATTGAAGTCCGCAGGGATGGCGTAGGCCTTCGAAGGACGCCATGCGCGAACGATACGGTCGCAGCGGAATGTCCTGATGTCGTCGGTGACATTGTCGAGGCCGCAGAAGTACGCCACGCCCTCGCGTTCGAACATGCCGTAGACACAGACGGTACGTTCTTTCTGCTCGCCGCGTCCGTTCTGATATAAAAATCGCAGCGCGCATCGCTCGGCAAAGGCGCTCCATACCGCATCGACGGTGGGAGAGCGGCGGATCGGTACTTCGTCCACCGTCGTCCTGCCGGTGAGGTAGGCAATTTTGGAGCGAATATCGGCAAGCGGCGCGGCAAAGGTGGAAGAGCCGGCCGCTAGCGTCTGGTCGATGGCGTTGAGTAGGATATCGGCGTCGTCTGCGGTGATGAGGCCGCCTGCAGCAAACGTGTGCTCGCGGTCGATTGTCCACGAGCTTTCCTCGGTCTCCTGCGCACCGGCGGGGCGAACCTCCTTGATTAAGATGCCACGCTCGAGCAGTTTGTCACGATCGCGCCGAAACTTGCGCTTATCCGAGTCGATATTGCCCGAGCCATATCCCAGGTCAGAATCCAAGACGATCTGCTCGGTCGTCAGCGGTTCGGGGGAGCTGTTGAGCACAAAGAAAAGATTGAGGATGCGCTGAGCCGTTTTATCGAAACCGGGCTCCGAATTCCCCTTTTTAATTGTCGCGGTCGCGTCGCTTGCCGTCATAGAGTCCTCGCATGAGAAGGTGGTTTGCTGCCATGATTTTAGTCCGATATGGAGATTAGGCTATATCCTTGTCCGGTCGAGGCGTTAAGATGGCCCGAATTCGGTCGTTTGCGCTCGCTCGGGGTATACTTTCGACTATATACGGTTCTAATGTGCATGCATTGGGCCTATTTGTCGGATTATGGATGTGGAGCGCACATGGCGAACACCCAGAACTATATTAACCACCTGCTGCAGAACACCGGCATTACGCCGGCATGCAGCGAAGAAGAGCGCTTGGCTGCCGAGGATATCGCTCAGATCTTCCGCAACCACGGCTTTGACCCCGAGGTTCAGGAGTTCAATGCCCCGGCGCCCAGTAGATTGGCATTTGCCGTTACCGGTATTCTTGCGTTTGCCGGCGCCCTGCTGATGGGCATCGGCGGCGGTATCGGCTTGGTCGGCACCTTGCTGGCCATTGTCGGCGCCGTTCTTTACGTGCTCGAGCGCACGGGCCACCCCGTGGTTTCGCGCCTGGGCAAGACGGGCGTGAGCCAAAATGTCATCGCCTACCACAAGG
This sequence comes from uncultured Collinsella sp., assembly GCA_900541185.1. GTDB lineage: Bacteria > Actinomycetota > Coriobacteriia > Coriobacteriales > Coriobacteriaceae > Collinsella. The sequence continues at coordinate 16,034 of UQIQ01000012.1, read as the reverse complement.
CCTCGGGCCCGCTCGCGTCTCCGCGCAACCGCCCGGTGGTCGTTGTCGCACACTACGACTCTCCCCGTGCTGAGCTGCTCGCCCGCGAGCCCTATGCTTCGTATCGTGCGCTCATCGCCAAGCTGTTGCCCGTTGCCACGATTGCCCCTGCTGCCGTTGCCATCCTGCGTATCCTGCCGCTCCCCGGCGCGCTCAAGGTTCTGCTGTGGATTGTCGCGATCCTCGCTTCCCTCGTTGCACTTGCCAACGCGGCAAACATCATCTCTAACCGCCACGTTCTTCCCTATACGTCCGGCGCGGTGTGCAACAAGTCTTCTGTCGCCGCTATGCTCGGCGTTATGGACAACGTTGCTCCCTTCCAGGGCGAGAACGAGTTTCCCGACGATGTTCCGTTCGATACCTATTTTGGGGAGCAGAAACGTCGTGCCGAGGAAATGGCGCGCGCGGCGGCGGAGTATGCCGCGGCCCAGCAGCAAAACGACTACGGCAACACCATCGAGTACGAAGAGCCTACCTACGCCGAGGACGAGTTCGGTCAGCCGATTGCTCCCGACGCTCAAACCGAGCCCGAACAGGGCGAGGCTTTTGACGAGCAGATTGAGGGCTTTGAGGGTGCGTCTGCCGACGAGACGCTGATTGGCGCCATCGTGCCCGAGGATCAGAATCAGGCTGTCCAGGCCGAAGAGTTCAATGACGAGGTTCCCGCTGCTGAGCCGGCGGAGGAGCCTGCCGCGGCCGAGCCCGAGCCCAAGCTCTATCGCAACGCCGCCGGCAACATTCGCTTTGGTTCGGATGCCATCCGTGCACTCGGAATGCTTCCCGAGTCCTGCACGCTCGATTACGAGGAGGGCGAGGAGCCGACGTTTGAGCCCGAGCCTGCGCCCGTTGTCACTGCGGATGATGAGTCTGCCGCGGTTACCGCTGCCGTTGCCGAGCCCGAGGCGGTGTCCGCGATCGATCCCGCGGCAGGACTGGACATTTTGGCTCCCGCCGCGCCGGCGCAAGACGTTGCGGACGAGTCTGACGACGATTACGTTGAACAGCCGAGGCGCGTGTCTTACGAGAGCGATACTGATTTCTCTGCCGAGATTCCCGCGGCAACGCCCCATGCCGATATTGCATCCGCGTTCTCTTCGATTGGCGCCAGCGCTTCCAGCTTCTTTAAGGGTGCGCTTGCAAAGGGCAGGAAATTTGTCGACGATTTCGAGGAGAAGCGCGCTGCCGCACGCGAGGCTGCCGAGCAGGAGGCTATCGCTCAGCAGCAGGCAGCCGAGGCGGCACGTGAGCGCGCGGCGCAAGAGTTCGAGCAGAACGAGGCTATGCAGTCCGGGCCCGTCGACGCTGCCGAAGCTACGACGTCCTTTGAGTCCCAGCAACCGACGTCAGCGGATGTTGTTGAGGCAACAACGTCTTTCGAGGCTCAGCAGCACGTCGATAGCATCATGTCGTTTGATGCCGCGCAGTTCGATTCCACGATAACGTTTGAAAAGCAAGGCACCGCAATTGCCGAGCCCCTTCCTATTTCCGATGAGCAGGGCGACGCGGCAGACGATGACGAGCCCATTGATGCTGCCGAAATCCAAGATGCCGCCGAGGACGAGTCCGTCGAGGCCAACTCTGACGAAGAGCAATACGCGGCAGCCGATCAAGGTGATTCGACCGAGGTCGAGCAGGAGGAAGTGCCTGCGGTTTCCGAGACTCCCGAGACGGATGAGTCGAGGCCTTACTCCACGCAGATTTTCACCATGCCGACCCCGAGTGGTTCCGGTGCCACGGTTGCCAATGTCGCTCCCACCCAGGACGAAACGGTCGATTCCCTTATGGCCCAGATTTCCTCCCAGGCATCGCCGCGTCCGCAGATGAATGTTCCCGATCCGGCGTCGGCACCGTCGCCTGCACCTTCCTCGTCTCCGCTGGCTTCGGTCCCCGATTCGTCGCTGCCGTCTATGAAGCAGGCAAACGTTGCGTCTCGCACGTCGCTGTTCGACCTTCCCGATCCCTCTGCCCAGGTCAACGACCCCTTTGCTACTGCCCAGGGTCCCGAACCCACATCGGCACCCGTTGCGCCTTCTGTGCCCGTTGCGTCGGGCGCGCAGCCGATCGAGACCATTTCGGCTCCCGCCCCGGCGGCACCCAAGTCTCGCAAACGCGGCCTGGGTGGCCTGTTCGGTCGTAAAAGGAAAAACGAGCAGGACAGCATGAGTGATTGGCTGGGCGTCGAAGACGATTACGATGCCAAGAAGTCCGGTCGCGGTATCGGTTCGTGGGATAACTTCGAGGACGATAACGATGGCTGGAAGGGCGGCGCTACGTCTTCCGATGGCGCTTCTTCCGAAGATATGCTCTCGGCTGTCGCCTCTATGGGCGATGATGAGCTGCTCGGTCACGATATCTGGTTTGTGGCAACGGGCGCCTCGGATTGTGATGGCGCCGGCATGAAGGCCTTCTTGGCTTCGCATCGCGATAAGCTCCGCGGCGTATTCTTCATCAATCTTGAATCCGTCGGCGCCGGTAGGCTTTCGGTGGTGACGGTCGAGGGCGAACAGCAGCTGCTCAAGGGCGATCGCCGCATCATGAACCTGGTCAGCAAGGTGTGCAAGTCGTTCCATGTCGATTGTGGCGCGCTCGAGATGCCCTATGCCAAGACCGATGCCTATGCCGCGCTCGAGGCGAGCCGCCGAGCCCTCACCATCGCCGGCGTGGACGGCACGCGTCTGGCTTGCGCTCGTACCGAGAACGACCTGCCCCACAATGTCAACCCGACGAACATTGCCACGGTATCCGAGGTCGTGACCGAGGTTATCCGCCGTTCGTAGACGGAGCTCTAAGGAGTCAACGTGTTTTCGTATATTAAGCGCCATTGGCCTGTCTACGTGATTTTGACCTTGATTGCCATTGCGTTAGGATTTGGGGCTGCCTACATCGTGGGTGCAAAGGGCTCGACCCCCGCCTCCGCAATCAGCGAAGAGGTGGAGCAAGAACAGAGTACGGGTGCCGATGGGATTCCTGAGTCCGAGCAGGCAATCGTTGATGGTGGATCTTCGTCTGCAGAGTAGATACGGCGATTTACATGATTGAAAGCGGGCGAGCCAGGGGACTGGCTCGCCCGCTTTTTCATCGCGCTAGCGCTTCTTTGGGGTCGACCTAAGGCGAGCGAACCATAGGGCTGCGGCACCCGAGGTCAGGAGCGCGGTGATGCAAGCGGCGATGGGAACTGATCCTGTTGCCGGTAGGTCCTGCAGTAGGGTACAGCGTTGAATGACACGGTCCTCGTCATGTGACTCAAGTTTATCGCCGCCGCCGTTGCGGCAAAGATCGACGCGTGCGCTGTTGGTGAGTGCGGTTTGGGGCGTATAAGCCGACGTCGCCTGCATGTGCACGATTGCGCCCCGAGCGTCTGTGCCAAGGATTGCTTTGGCATCGTCAAGGTCGTCGTGCTCATCTTTGAGATCATCGCGGGTCCAAGAATCCGCATCGCTTCGAGTCGTAAAGTCGGCGGCTACCGCACCGTATTCAATTCGAATGCCCGTTACGACGGTATTGGGTGTAAGGTCGAGCTCTTCCGCCTCGAGTGTGGTGGATTCCGTGGTCGAGACATCCGCCTTCCAGAGGCGCCAGCCGTCGTAATCGACGAGGCGACAGTCCTCACCAAGGCTCTCTTTTACTTCGTCGGACTCAAGCCAAGGATTTTCGTGTCCATCGTCAAGTGTCGCGTTCGCCGGTTCATCGACGTCTGTCGAGTCCAACGGCGTCGTGCGATACCACACGTTGCACAGACCGTTGAGGTCGCCGATGGCGACGGGGGTTTCGATTGAGACGAATCTCGCCGTATCGTCCTCGGCACACTCAAGATCATCGGTAATTGTGAACTCATCAACCCAGGTAGTTGAATCGTTTCGAGCGTCGATGGTATAGGAGAAAAGCCCATCCGTATTGGTTTGCATCGCGGCACGGTTTTTACCATCGCCGTTAGCCAACAGGCCCTTTTCGATAGGTTGGACAAGTTCCTGACGCTTGTCGACCTGCCCCTTGATCTCGATGGGCGCATCCTTCATCGCGACGGATTGGACTTCTCCCGTATCCTTTATTTCAAACGTTATCTCCTCGGCAAGGTCATAGGTCCGCGGAGACATCATTTCGCGCAACGAGTAGGTGCCGGGTGCAAGATGTTCGACGCGGTGTGGCTTGTCGGATGAGGTCCAGGAGTCTATTTCGGTTTTATCGGGACCATATAAGGCGAGCTGTGCGCCTTCCACTTCCTGCTCACCGCTTGCATCGACCTTGGAGATATCAACCTTGGTGTAATCGTCGGATACGTTAAGCCGTGCTTCTACAACGGGTGTTTTCTGGTCGGCATAAGTAAGGTCGACAATATGGGTTGTCTGATCGAGCAAGAAGCCTGCCGGCGCTTGAGTCTCGACAACCTCGTAGCGTGCGGTGCCAGATCCCAGTGGGAGGTTGCCCGCGCGTGCTTCTCCAGTTTCATCCGTCGTGACGGTCGCGACAGTCTCACCGTCGAGCGCGGCAATGCTACCGTCGGGGCGCACGATATCACCCGAGGCACGGATCTCAAAGACGGCGCCCGCGAGGCTGCTGCCGTCTATGGCATCGGTTTTAACGATCCTGATGTTTCCGGTCGCGGCGTGGTCATAATACGAGGCGATTGCAACGGGCGTTAGGTTCATGTCGGCGGGTATGTTTACCTCGATCTCTTCGCCGACAAGATAGGGCTCTTTGGCCGAGGTTTCGCGTACATAATAGGTGCCCGGCACGAGCGATTCGGGCAGTGTGACGGTCCCGGTCGCGTCAGTCGTAAAGGTGTCCATTACGTTATGTGCTGGATACCAGCAAGTTTGTGAGACAGGTTCGTGATTGCTGTCTAGGAGTTGGAAGGTGAATCCGGCTAGTGGAACAGAAGCGCCTGTTTGGGCATCGCGTTTTACAATCTGGAGATGCGTCGACAGCGCGTGGTTGTCCACGATATATTGAAGCTCGGCGCCGTTGGAAATCTGATTGGCCCCGACGGTCCATTCCCCTGCACGTTTAAAACCCTCGGGGACGGTTTCCGGAACCTCGCGAACCGTGTAGCCGGCACGGTCGTATGGGACGGCTCCGTGGACACCGGCGGGTCGCTTGCCTGCGCCGAACCATGCTTCGGGCTGATCTTTGGTGGAGGCAAAGCCATAGACGTTTGTGGTCAGTGTGCCAACAACCTGCTGAGAGCTGTTGCTGACAACCTCAAAGACAACACCTTCCGCCGGCTGCTCCAGGCCGGATTGGTCGCTATTGCCGTAATCCTTGAATTTGGAAATCTCAAGGTTAAACGCAATGGGGATATCGGAAACGCGAGATTCGATCTCGACCACGCCTGAATCGCCGAGCTGGTCGGCTCCAACGGTATAGGTCCAGCTGTCGTTGGATGGCAGGTAGCCCTCGGGGGCTTTTGATTCGTAGATGGTAAAGGTTCCTAAGGGGACATCGGCGAGGGCGGCCCGACCGCTTTCGTCGGTCGTGAGGATTTGTGCCCATCCAGGGGTTGATTGCGACACACACGTGAACTCTGCTCCTGCGAGTGAAGATCCCACCTGGGGGCCGGCATTCGTCGCGGCATCGAGTTTTACGATACGCAGGTTGATGGTGCCGGGCTGTTCATCAATGGCGACCCGCCCGCCGTCATTCCCCGTGGTAAAGGCAATACGATCGTGGCGGGGGACATAGCCGGCCGGCGCCTTCGTTTCAACTAGGTAGTATGCCGTGTTGGGCAGAAGTGTTGCTTGCGCTCGACCGTTGCTGTCCATCTTGATGGTGCCGACACGCGCGCCGCTGGCGCTCTCAAAAATATCGAATGTTGCCCCGGTAAACTGATAGGTATTGTTTCCGCTGGTAATAACGGTGTTAGCAGACTGCTTTTGGAAGGAAACAGAGACCGCCGGCAGTACATAGAGCATGTCTTGACGTTCGCTGCCGCCCGATACGGCCCCTAGATAGCGTCGCGCGCGGTGCGGAGCGGCTTTGATGCTTCCTGATTTTGCGCTGTCGTGGAGCCACCGCGCAGCCGCCACGACTTCATTGTCGGCGGTAAAGTGTCCGCTCTTGGTTTTACCCTGAGCGGTCGTGTAGGAGTAGGTGCCGTCGACATGGGTAGTGCCGTTGAGCATCCATACGGCAAGCTGGGTGGCGGCGCGGGCGCGATCGGGTGAAAGATGGTAACCGCCAAACGACGTGGTGGTGGGATATCCGTGACAAACGATTGCCGCGAACTCGTCGTCGAGCCACACCCAGCCTTGATCAAAGTTGAGCCATGGGCCACCCGGTTTGGTGGGGCCGGGGCGCTCCTGGTTCATGCAGTAGGCAATCGAGGTGTCTTGAGCTTCATACTTGCCGATGAAGAAGGGCCCACAATCATCGCTAATAGTGCGGAAGCCGAGCTGGTCGTAGCCATCGACGGCAAATGCGGCTCCCGGTGCCAGGCAGCCGAAAAGCAGGAAGAGGAACAGGAGCAGCGGACCTGTTGCGATTGCGCTGTGGACAGAGTGCGTGGGTGCGTTGGACATGGCTGCTCCTTATCCCTCGTGCGCCGCACGGGGAGGCTGCGACGCGTAGGATGAGGCTACCCCCGAGGTTCATGCGGGTAAGTACCGGAGCCTGACCAAAAGCTTGCCCAATTCCTGACAAATTGAGCTCAAATACAACAATCAAGCAAAAGCGCAGGTAGAAGATAAGGGGAACAGGAAGCCAAAGGTCCTCGTCTCCACAATTGACGCGATTTTCAAACGAATCTCCACAGCTAAAACAAGCATCGCCACCCTTGTATCGAACAAGACAACCGCGTTATACTATCCCCCACATATGCGGGCATCGCCAAGTGGTAAGGCATCAGCTTCCCAAGCTGACACTCGCGGGTTCGAGTCCCGTTGCCCGCTCCATTCGAATTTCAGGCACGGTAACGTTTCGTTACCGTGCCTTTTTCAATAAAGTGCCGGGACTCGAACCCGACAGGGTGCGAGCGTTAAATAAACGCGAAGCGTTTATAGCGAGCAGGCAAGGTCGCCGATAGGCGGCCGCAGCCGGTGCGGATTTGCGAAGCAAATACGCGGATGTCCCCATGGCTGCTCTTGCGGCAAAATGTTAGGTTAATGCCTGCTGCCCATACTTGCACCTGCGCACGGTACAATGGATGGGTTACGACCAACGTGCCAATAACCAAAAAGGAGCCGCTATGATCGATCGCTATACCCGCCCGGAGATGGGACACATCTTCTCCCTCGAGAACAAGTACGCCATTTGGCAGGAGATCGAGGTTCTGGCCTGCGAGGCCCAGGCGGAGCTCGGCAAGATCGGTATTTCCAAAGACGAGGCCCAGTGGATCCGCGACCATGCCAACTTTGAGAAGGCGAAGGTCGATGAGATCGAGGAAGTCACGCGCCACGACGTCATTGCCTTCCTGACCAACATGAAGGAATACATCGATGCCGATGTTCCCGAGGGCGACCCCAAGCCCAGCCGCTGGGTTCACTATGGCATGACCAGCTCGGATCTGGGCGACACGGCCCTGTGCTACCAGCTCACCCAGGCCTGCGACCTGATCATCGAGGACGTCAAGAAGCTCGGCGAGATTTGCAAGCGTCGCGCCTTTGAGGAGCGCAACACGCTCTGTGCCGGCCGCACTCATGGCATCCACGCCGAGCCGATGACCTTCGGCATGAAGTTTGGCTCTTGGGCCTGGGAGCTCAAGCGCGATCTGGATCGTCTTGAGGACGCCCGCAAGAATGTTGCCTTTGGTGCCATCTCGGGCGCTGTCGGCACGTACAGCTCCATCGAGCCGTTCGTCGAGGAGTATGTCTGCGAGCACCTGGGCCTGGTTCACGACCCGCTGTCCACGCAGGTTATCAGCCGCGACCATCACGCCTATCTCGCCGGCGTTCTCGCCACCACCGCAGCCACCTGCGAGCGCATCGCTACCGAGGTCCGCAATCTGCAGAAGACTGATACGCTCGAGGCCGAGGAGCCGTTCCGTAAGGGCCAAAAGGGCAGCTCAGCCATGCCGCACAAGCGCAACCCCATCACCATGGAGAAAGTCTGCGGTCTGTCGCGCGTCGTGAAGTCCAACGCCCAGGTTGCCTTCGATAACGTCGCCCTGTGGCACGAGCGTGACATTTCGCACTCCTCTGCCGAGCGCGTCGCCCAGGCCGATAGCTTCATCGCCCTCGACCACATGTTCCAGTGCCTCATCCGCGTTATCGACGGCCTGCAGCTGTACCCTGCCCGCATGATGGCCAACCTCAATAAGACCCGCGGCCTCATCTTCTCCTCCAAGGTGCTGCTCGCCCTCGTCGACACGGGCATCACCCGCGAGGACGCGTACGCCATTGTGCAGGAGAACGCCATGGCAACTTGGCACGAGGTACAGGATTGTGTCTCCGGCCCCACCTTTAAGGAGCGTCTCGAGGCCGACCCGCGCTGCACCGTCAGTCAGGAGAAGCTCGACGAGATCTTTGATCCGTGGGACTTCCTCACCCGTATCGACACGGTCTTTGATCGTCTGGAGCAGCTGAGCTTCGAGTAGGTTCGGGCATAACGTTAGCTTTTTAGGGCGCTTTGCTGGTAATGTGTGTTGCCGGCAAAGCGCCTCGTTGCATTTAGGGAAAGACGGGGATAATAGTCGTCTCGAATAACATTCTGAGAGGGGATCGCATGATTTCGTTTGATTACAAGCCTCAGGGCGTGTGTGCTCGCAATATTCACCTTGATCTTTCCGATGACGGCAACAAGGTGATGGGCGTTGAGTTTACCGGCGGCTGCGACGGCAATCTCAAGGCTATCTCCAAGCTGGTCGAGGGCGCTCCTGCCGATCGCGTAATCGAGGTTCTCGCCGGTAATACCTGCGGTATGAAAAAGACCTCCTGCGCCGACCAGCTTACACGCGCTATCGAGGCCGCTCGCACCGAGATCGCCTAATGGGTATCGCCGATCACATCAAGAACGGAATATCGCGTCGCGGCTTTGTACTCGGTGGGGCTGCCGCGGGCGCTGCCACGGTGCTTGCCGGATGCTCGAAAAAAACGGGCACCAGCGATGATGCCGCCGGCGAGCCGCAGGTTATCAAGGACGATTCCAAGATCATCTCGATTACGGATGAGTACGAGGCAGTCGACATCGATCTTGAGCCGGCGGCGTCGTGGACGCTGCCTCTGGGTACGCTGCTGTACTACTGCGACGGCGATTACGCCGCGGCGATGATGGCGCCCGCATCGGCGCTGCACGCCAACACACTCGGTGTGCTCAACCTGGGTGATGGCTCGCTTACCACATTAATCGAGGATCCTATCGAGGGCACGGGATATGCATTCTACGATGTCCGTGCCGGCGACGGCGTATTCGCGTGGGTTGAGATGAACTTTGCCAATTCATCGTGGAAGCTCTACGCTCAAAATCTGTCGGGCGCTTCGCTCTCTGGCGACGTGGTTGAGCTCGATCGAGGTGGCAAGGACTATGATCCGCCCCTGTTTACGGCGTTCGGGTCATCGGTCATCTGGTATAAAATGCCTTCGGCAGGCGGCAATAAAACGAGTAGTGATTCGTTTTGCTATCGTCGCTCGCTTGATGAATCCAAGGCCGAGGTAATTTGGAAATCGACGGGCCGCTTTGCATCGGCCCCGCGCGCGAGCGACGGCATTTTGACCATCTCGCCGCGTGTCCGCAACGACGAGGGCGTCTACTACGGCATAACGGCAATCGATCTGACCGACGGCAACAACACCAAGCGTGCCCAGTTGGTCCTCCCTTCGTCAGTTTCGCCTTTCGAGGCCGTATATATGGGCGATACCTTCGTGTTTTCTATCGAGGCGGCCTATAGTGGCGTGGGCAGCCTGGGCAATATGGGCACGTATATCGGTAATGAGGGAGGGCCGTACCTCTTCCTGTCACGCGAGCCGCTCGCATGTGCGGCTGGCAAGAAGAATAAATACCTTGTTAAGGTACAGGCGTCGCATTTCCTGATCGACACCTCTGCCAAGACCTATGGCTCGCTGCTGTCGCCCGACCGCGCTTTGGAGTATGGCGATTATCCAGCTACGGCGGGAAAATCGGACTCATTCCTTACGTACGCCACGGTGCGCAACAGCCAGGGTATACCAGAGACGGTCACTGCACGCCTATTCTCTCTTTAAGCTTAGAGGGGTTAAAAAGGCGCCAACAGGGGAATAAACGCGTTGTAATTGTGAGTACCGCCCGCCGAGCTGCCGCGTCATAGCGGCATCTGGCGGGCTCAGGTGCGTTAAAATGGGCTTGTTCTTAGCTAATTGAGACAGGGGGGCCGTGTTATGGCTTCAGATGCAAAAAAGATTCTGCTGGTCGAGGATGAGAAGGCAATCCGTGACGCCGTCGCTGCCTATCTCGAGCGCGAAGGCTACTGGGTTGTGGGCGTCGGCGATGGCCAGTCCGCGATCGAGGAGTTCGAGAAGCATCAGTTCGACCTGGTCGTGCTCGACCTTATGCTCCCCAAGATCCCCGGCGAGCGCGTTTGCCGCACCATTCGCGATACCTCGGATGTCCCCATCATCATGCTGACGGCTAAGGGCGAGATCGAGGACCGTATTATCGGTCTTGAGCTCGGCGCCGACGACTATCTGATTAAGCCGTTCTCGCCGCGCGAGCTCGTCGCCCGCGTTCGCGCTCTGTTCCGCCGTGCCCATCAGGCCGACGAGCCCGCCGTCGAGGTACTCGACTTCGGCGATCTGGTCATCGATATCTCGGGCCACAAGATCTTGGTCGAGGGCAAGGAAGTCGATCTGACGGCTTCCGAGTTCAAGCTGCTCACCACGCTTGCCCGCCATCCCGGCCGTGTGTATAACCGCATGGAGCTGGTCGAGAAAGTGCTCGGGTATGACTTTGAGGGCTATGAGCGCACCATCGATAGCCACGTGAAGAATCTTCGCGCCAAGCTGGGCGATGATCCCAAGAAGCCCAAGTGGCTCTACACCGTCCATGGTGTCGGCTATCGCTTCGAGGCTCCGGCCAAGACCGATAAGTCGGACGAGAAATAGGGAAATCACATATGACACCTGCGCGCTTTGAAATCGGACAAAAGCACAAGCAGGAGAGCGAGGCGGGTTCCAAGGCTAGTTGGAACACGCCTCGTTCCGATTCACGGCCAACGATGAGCTATCCCTCGCGCATGGCACTTGCTTTTGCTCTGACATCGCTCATGACGGTATTGGTGCTGGTGGGCGTTGTCTCTGTTGTGTGGGGCACGGTCTTTTCGGATTACACACGCTCCAATATCGTCGAAATCGCAAATTCCGCTGCCGAGAAGTTGGCGACCTCATATGAGGAAAACGGCTCTTGGACCGCGGGAGAACTGCGCACGGTCGCAACGTCGAGTTTGGTTTCCGACGATCTGGGCATGCAGGTCGTCAATAAAAAGGGTGTGATCGTTTATGACGATTCCTGGCCCTCGGCAAGCGCCACCGCCGATGTACGCGAAAACCAGGCTACGACCGACGACACGAGCGGCAAGAGGGCATCGCATAGCCCGGTCTCGTCTGCTCCAACCGACTCCGATAGCGTTGCTAACGTCGAGATTGTAACGTCTTCCGGCGAGCATGTCGGACAGGTAAAGCTGTGGGCCATCGGCTCCGACGCTCTGCTCACCAAGGCGGACTCTGCGTTTAGGGAGAAGACCTTTAACGCCATGGCCCTCGCCGCGGTTGTTGCAATCTGCATTTCGGTCGTTATCGGATCGCTCGTGTCGCGCATGCTCACCAAACCGATTCATCGCATCACCAGTACCGCAAAGCAAATCCGTGACGGCGACCTGTCGGCTCGCACGGGGCTGCGCGGTGATGACGAGATCGATCAGCTGGGTGAGACCTTCGATGAGATGGCCACCTCGCTCGAGAAGGATATGAAACACGAGAAGCGCCTGACCTCAGACGTTGCACACGAGCTTCGCACGCCGCTTATGGCCATGCTCGCAACGGTCGAGGCCATGCAGGATGGAGTGTATCCCACCGACGATGAGCATTTGGAGACCGTTGCTTCCGAGACGCGTCGCCTGGCTCGTCTGGTGCAGCAGATGCTCGACCTATCGCGTATGGAAAACAGCACGGCTCCGCTCAATCTAGAACCGGTGGACATGGTTCCGTTCGTGCGATCGATTGTGAACGGCCAGGAGCGTCTGTTTGCCGACCGTGACCTTCGTCTTCGCTTTGCAGATGAAACCCAAGGGCACGACGATGTCGTCGAGGCCGATCCCGACATGATCACGCAATGTGTTATCAACCTCATGAGCAACGCCATGCGCTACACCCCCGAGGGCGGTTGGGTCGTGGTGTCGGTGCTCAGTGACCGCAGGCACGTCAGCATTGCCGTTTCTGATACCGGCATCGGTATTGCCAAGGACGATCTGTCGCGCATTTTCGGGCGGTTTTGGCGCGCCGATGCCAGCCGCGCCCGCGAAGCTGGCGGCCTGGGCGTCGGCCTCGCCGTGACCAAGCAGATCGTCGAGCGTCACCATGGCTACATATCCGTGGAGTCGGAGCTTGGAAAGGGTACGACTTTTACAATTCATCTGCCCCGCGAGCACACGGCGGACGCGGCATCTACTACAATGGAGCACTAGCTTTTCGCTATTCGGTGAAGGAGGGGCCGCGTCCCTGCCGCTCCGAGTTTGCGAAAACATGCGGGAAAGAACCCGCATTTCTGTCGTATTTAGGTAAGGAGTGACTCACGTGACAACGATGGAGCGTCGTCCGGATTCCCGTGGCAAGGTTCGTGATATTTACGATGCCGGTGAAAACCTGCTGATGGTCGCCACCGACCGCATTTCTGCGTTCGACTTCATTCTTCCCGACGAGATTCCGTTTAAGGGAGAGGTGCTCAATCGCATCTCGGCATTCTGGTTCGATAAGTTTGCCGACATCGTTCCCAACCATCTCGTTTCCATCGACCCGGCGGATTTCCCCGAGGAGTTTGCTGAGTATCGTGACTACCTCGCTGGCCGCGCCATGCTGGTTAAGAAGGCCCAGACGATTCCTATCGAGTGCATCGTCCGCGGCTATCTGACCGGTTCGGGCAAGAAGACCTACGACGAGAACGGCACCGTCTGCGGCATCCAGCTGCCTGAGGGCCTGACCGAGGCTTCCAAGCTTCCCGAGCCGTTGTTCACGCCGTCCACGAAGGCCGAGATCGGTGACCACGACGAGAACATCTCGTTCGAGCGTTGCTGCGAGATCGTGGGCGAGGACATCGCCACGCAGATTCGTGACCTTTCCCTCAAGATCTACAAGGCCGCTGCCGAGTACGCCGCGACCCGTGGCATCATCATTGCCGACACCAAGTTCGAGTTTGGTGTCATCGATGGCAAGGTCACGCTGATCGACGAGTGCCTCACGCCCGACTCCAGCCGTTTCTGGCCTGCTGCCAGCTACGAGGAGGGCAAGATCCAGCCTAGCTACGACAAGCAATTCGTCCGCAATTGGCTCAAGGCCAACTGGGATATGACGGGGGAGACCCCGCACCTGCCCGCCGAGGTCATCGATGGCACGTCCGAGCGCTATCGCGAGGCTTTCCAGATCATCACGGGCTCCCAGTTCACAAGCATGAAGGAGAACGCATAAGTGAGTACCCGTAGCGCCACGAACAAGCGCACGCAATCCCACGAAGTTACCGGGGTTGCGCGCAAGTCTGCCGCATCTGCTAAGCCCGCCCGCCAAGCAGCGAGCTCCGTTCGCGTCGTGCCGGCTTCGTCTAAGGCACGCCGCAAAGAGCTCGAGAAGGGCGAGAACCTCGAGGGCCTCTCTAAAGAGGAGAAGCGCGCCCGCAAGGCTAAGCAGCGCGCCAAGGAGGACCGCATCTATACGGTGTCGAATATCCTCCTCAAGCAGGACGAGGACTACACCAAGCGCCGTCGCATCTGGTGGATTGTGCTCGCCATTGGCATGGTGCTCGTCGTGGCAATTTGGGCCTCGCTGTACTTCGCTCCCGCTGGCATGGTGTCCAGCCCTGTCCAGATGGTCGGCATCGTTTTGTCCTATGTCATCATCCTAGGTGACTTTATCTACGACTTCGCTCGTATTCGTCCCTTGCGCAACATGTACCGCGCGCAGGCCGAGGGCATGTCCGAGAACAAGCTCAACGCTCTTATCGAGCGCGCAGCTGCCGAGGAGGACAAGAAGGACTCCAAGAAGAAGTAGCGTTTGCATACATACTTATCGCTAAGATATAAGGCGCGTCGTTTTTGCGGCGCGCCTTTTTACTGTTCTATAGATAGATGGAGTGGCACATGATTCGAGCTGCCCTGACGGTCGAAGAGGCCCTGGAGGGTATGAAGTCCCTGGAGCCCAAGATTAAAAACTATGCGCGCCTGGTTGTCCGCAAGGGCGTAAACGTTAAGCCCGGCCAGGAAGTCGTCGTTCAGTCTCCGGTTGAGTGCGCGCCGTTTGCGCGCGTGGTGGTCGCGGAGGCCTATGCTGCCGGCGCCGGCCACGTGACGGTCATCTGGGCCGATGATGCCGTGACGAGGCTCACGTACGAGCATGTCGAGAAAAGCTATTTTGAGCAGACGCCCGAGTGGAAGCGCCTGCAGCTGGATTCCCTGGCCCAGGACGGTGCCTGCTTTATCTTTATCGAGGGTGCGGACCCCGCCGCCCTTAAGGGCATCGATCCCGCTAAGCCCGCTGCAGCTTCTAAGGCAAAGAACACGCAGTGCAAAGTTTTCCGCCGTGGACTGGATTACAACATCAATCCGTGGTGCATCGCCGGCGCTCCGGTCGTGACATGGGCGCGCGAGGTGTTCCCGGGAGACGCCGACGAGGTTGCAATCTATAAGCTGTGGAATGCGATTCTGCACACCGCTCGCGCCGATGGCCAGGACCCAGAGAGCGACTGGGAGCTCCATGACGCCGCATTCGAAAAGAACCTGCGTTTCCTGAACGACAATCGTTTCGACTGCCTGCATTACACCGCGGCAAATGGAACCGATCTGATGATTGGCATGACGAAGGGTCACGAGTGGGCCGGCGGCAAGGGCAAGACGCCCGATGGGCACCCCTTCTTCCCCAACATTCCCACCGAGGAAGTCTTCACTTCGCCCGATCGCATGCGCGCCGACGGTATCGTGTACTCGGCCATGCCGCTCATCCACCACGGCAATAAGGTCGACGATTTTTGGATTAAGTTCGAGGGCGGCCGCGTGGTGGACTACGACGCCCGCGTGGGCAAGGCAACGCTTGCAAGTATCATCGATACGGACGAGGGCGCTGCTCACCTGGGAGAAGTCGCGCTCATTTCCAAGAACACGCCGATCCGCGAAAGTGGTGTTCTGTTCTACGATACGCTCTATGACGAGAACGCTAGCTGCCATCTCGCGCTAGGTGTCGGTTTCCCCGAATGCATCGAGGGTGGGTACGACATGTCCAAGGAGGAGCTCCTGGAGCATGGTGTTAACGTCTCGAGCACGCACGTCGATTTTATGATCGGCACGGACGACATCGATATTACGGGCATTACGCCTGATGGACGTGAAGTTGTGATTTTCCAGAACGGCCAATGGAGTTGGGAATAGTCCCAGACCGTGGTACAATGCCACCCGCGGGCCGTTAGCTCAGCTGGCAGAGCAGGGGACTTTTAATCCCAAGGTCCAGGGTTCGAACCCCTGACGGCCCACCCAAAGATTGTTGAGACGGTCAACTTCGGTTGGCCGTCTTTTTTGTTGCCGGTGCACGGGTTCGAACCCGAACTTCTCTATATATAAGAACGCTTGGCGAACAAAACCTGCCTTTTACCGACGGGAAACAAATAGCTGATGCTTTTGGAGTAAAGTGGCGCTCCAGAGATGACCGATGCCTTAACACCTATAAACCAGCTGGTCATCGCCAATATCAGAAGCCAATGCTTCAGTTATAACCTCAGGGACGCGACTGAGGGACATATTCGTTTGTGAACAAAATATGGAGTGCCAGATTCCCGCCCGCGGCGCCCCTCCGGTCTGGCAATATATCTCCTTGCCGCGCGGCCCGGTCGGACCGGATCAG